>CAJAKT010000233.1 GCA_903940375.1 uncultured bacterium
CTCGACGATGGTCGCGCCGCCCATTCGAGCGCCCTTGGCCAGCGACACCGCGACGCCGACGGGATCCGCTCGTCCCTCGTCCGGCACGTACGATCCACCGACGAGGTCATCGATGCGTGCGAGCGGGAAGAGCTCCGCGATCTCCGAGGGGGTGACGATCTGATTCGGAACGCCGAAACCGACCTGAAAGTCTCGTTCGCGAATCAGGGTCTCCATGCGCTCAGCATTCGTGGCAACGGATAGGTGACCGACGGGTCGGAAGCCGGTCGAGTGCCCGGTCTCCTGTTCCAGACGCGCATAGAGATCGCGCGAGTAGCGAGCCATCCAGAGCGACGTGTCGTCGTGATAACCGGCGCTGGTGATCAGGCCGGCGGCGTGCCAGGTGGTCCCCGACGTGAGCTCGTTCTTCTCGATCAGGAGGACGTCGCTGATGCCGAGCTTGGTCAGGTGGTAGGCAATGGAGCAGCCGATGACGCCGCCACCGACGATGACGATGCGTGCACGGGACGGCAGCGACGGTGACACGCGGTCTCCAGAGGTCGGGTGATGAGCAGCGGAACTAGAAGTTTCCGGCGAACGCGCCGAGGCTGGACTCCTCGCCCTCGCTCTTTCCCCAGCGCCGGTAGGCCAGCCAGCCCAGTAGGACGACGGTGAGCGACGCGATCAGGACCAGAGTGGCAAGTGCGTTGAGCGCAGGTGTGGGAGCGGCCCGTGCCGCGGAGTAGATGCGCATCGACGTGGTCTCGGTGCTCGCGTCAGAGGAGAGGTACCGCACGAGCACGAAGTTGTCGAGTACATCGGCGAACACGAGGATGGCGCTGACGAGGATCGCCGGGTACAGCATCGGGAGAAGTGCCCGTCGGACGGCACCGAGCGCCGTGGCTCCCAGGTCGCGCGCAGCCTCCTCGTACTGCTTGCCGATGGTGAGCATGCGCGCGCGGACGATGACGACGGGGTAGGACAGCTGGAAGGTGATCAGTCCGATCACCTGAGCCGTGGTGCCGAGCGTGAAGGGGGTCGCTAGAAGCGTGATCATGAAGAGAAGGCCGATCGCCAGGGCGATCTCCGGGATCACGAAGGACATGAGCACCGCGAAGTTCGCACCGCTCGGGATGCGACCGCGCCAGCGGTCCAGCGCGAGGGCGAGGGTTACGCCCAGCGGCACGGTGATGAGGGTCGCGACGACCGCTAGCAGCAGGGTATGCGTGAGTGCGCTGCGCAGGCTGGGGTCGTTGGCGACGGAGCCAACCGGGTCCCAGGTGTACCAGCGCAGGGAGAAGCCCTGCCACACGCTGCGGGATCGACCAGCGTTGAACGAGAACAGCACGGCGATGGCCACCGGAACCAAGGACCACAGCAGGTAGATGACGGTCACGGTGGCCAGGCCGCGTGCCTTGGGCGTGGAGCTCTGGCGCCGCCACCGACGACTGCGTCCGAGTTCGGGGTCGCGCATCGCCATGTCGACGGGGGCTGCCGAGATGGTCATGAGCGGGTCTCCGATCGGGCGACCGTGCGTGTGTACAGGATCATCGGTGCCGCCAGGACGAGCAGCACGAGTAGGAGAAGTGCAGCAGCCTGTCCGGACTGCCCCGGTGTCTGGATGGTGCCGTTGATGAGGTTGCCGATCATCGACGTGTCGGGGGAGCCGGAGAGCAGGTCACTGGTGAAGTAGTCGCCCATCATCGGCAGCGCCACGAGCAGCATCCCGGCAGCGATGCCGGGAATGCTCATGGGAATGACGACGCGCCGGAACACGTCGAAGCCGCTGGCCCCCAGGTCACGGGCCGCCTCGAGCAGGCTCGGACTGATCCGATCGAGGGCGGCGAACAGCGGCAGGATCATGTACGGGACGTAGCCGTAGATGAGCCCCATCACCACGGTGTAGGGCTTCCCTGAGAGCCAGTTCACCTCGAGGGGGAGCAGCCCGCCGAGGGAGATGACGCTGTTGACGAGGCCGTCGGTCTGCAGCAGGTTCACCCACGCCAGCATGCGCATCATGTAGCTGATCCAGAAGGGCGCGACGAGCAGCACCAGCACGAGGCCCTTGCGCTTGCCGGCATAACGCGCGGTGAAGTAGGCGACAGGGAAGGCGATGATCAGGCTGACGATGACGGCGGTCACGACGTAGGTGATGGTGCGCGTGATCGGCGGAAGATAGAAGTTGTTCGCGCCGAAGATCCGGTCGAGGGTGATGGCGATCTGATCGAATCGCCAGTCGAGCGGGTTCCAGGCCGGGATCGACGTCCGGAAGATCGGATCGACCTGACCGAATGCGATGCAGAGGACGACGTAGAACGGGATCGCAAGGAACAGGGCAAGCCACAGGAACGAGGGGATGGCCAGGGCCGGCCACAGGAAGCGCTGGGAACGCTTGGCCACTCAGGCACCGGCCTTGAACTGCTGCCAGATGGCGAGGTACTTCGCCTCGGTGTCCGGCGGAAGCTCGAGCAGACGGTATCCCGCATCGAAGTAGCCCGGGAGCACGACGGCTTCCGTCAGGTTTGGCGGGATGAAGCCGTCGGACACCAGTTGCTCGGGCGTGATCGACACCTGCGGTGGCTGGTAGCCCGTGAAGGCGAAGTTGTTCATCGCCTGCTTCGCATCCATCACGTGGTTGATGAACAGGTGCGACAGCACGGGATTCTGGCCGCCCTTGAGGGACACCATGGTGTCGTTGTTGACCACGCCTGCGCCGTCCTTGGGGAACCAGTACCGAAGGATCGACGGGTCAGTGCCTTCGGGCAGGTAGCTGACCGCATTGATGAGGTCACCTGACCACGCCTGGCTGAGATCGAGGCGGCCCTCGGGCAGATCGGTGTAGCCCGTGATGGTGACGCGAGGCTGGGTCTTCTCGTTCATCTGCAGGAGTGCGTCGCGAACAGCAGCCAGCAGTGCGTCATCACCAGTGTTCACGTCCGTGCCGCCGTTGCGCAGCAGCGTCATGCCGATGACCTCGCGGTAGTCATCGAGGACGGCGATGTGCTCCTGGTACTGGGGGTCCCAGAACACGTCGTAGGGATTCGGGCGCGCGGCGATGTCTTCCGTCACGCGGTCGGTACGCCAGCCGATGCCCGTCGTGTAAAGCGTGTAGGGGGTGGTGTACTGCCACTCCATGTCGTAGAACGGGTTGAGGAACTCGGGATACACGTTGGCGATGTTGGGGATGTACGAGTGCTGCAGGGGCCGGACGAGGTTGGCCAGCACGAGCTTGCCGATCTGGTCATAGCTGGGGAAGTAGACGTCGAACGGAACGGCGCCGCTACGAATCTTCGCGAGAGCCTCGAGGGTGTCGTTGAACGTGGACAGCTCCACCTTCACACCGGTATCGGCGTACTTCTCCTCGAAGGACTTGATGATGCCGGGATCGAGGTAGTCGGCGTAGTTGTAGAGCCGCAGGACGGCATCCTTCTCGGGGGAGAGCCCAGAGGCGATCGCCTCGTTGCCGGGATTGATCGGCCACTTCACCGGATTAGTCGGGGAGGCGATCTGCAGGCTCGGCGCACCTGAGCCAGCGGTACCGGCGGGGGTGGACGAGTCTGCGCGAGCGCAGGCAGCGAGCGCCATGGCCCCTGGTCCAGCGAGTAATGCTGCCTGCAGGATGCGTCGACGGGACATGCCCAAGCGAGCAATGTCTCCGGTCAGTTCCGTCATGGGGCCCCCAGGCTCGGCGAGTGAGAGCCCTACCCTGACTGAGGGTTCAGTATTCTGCAATAGATTCGGGTGAACTCGTCTACTGTTCGATTCGCTGACGGCGGCTGGTCGCCTCAGTCGGAGGAGGGTTCACGCGTGCGCGGTGGCGCTATCGAGTTGAGTGGACTCACCAAGTCCTACGGGACAGTGACCGCTGTGCGCGGCATCGACATCTCGATTGAAGCCGGTGAGTTCTTCTCCTTACTCGGCCCCTCGGGGTGTGGCAAGACCTCCACCCTGCGCATGATCGCGGGCTTCGAGGAGGCCACCGCGGGAGTCGTCCTCCTCGACGGGCAGGACGTGACGCATGTGCCGCCGAACCTGCGGCCGGTCAATACCGTCTTCCAGAACTACGCACTCTTCCCGTTCATGTCCGTCGCGGACAATGTGGCGTTTGGGCTCAAGTACGTTGATGTCTCTAAGGATGAGGCGCGCCGGATGGTGGGCGAGGCGCTTGAGCGTGTGCGATTGAGCGAGTACGCGAAGCGAAAGCCTGGGCAGCTGTCCGGTGGTCAGCAGCAACGCGTCGCGCTGGCACGTGCACTTGTTCTCGGCCCCAAGGTCCTCCTCCTCGACGAGCCGCTGGGCGCCCTCGACGCGAAGTTGCGCAAGACCTTGCAGATCGAGTTGAAGTCCCTGCAGGAGTCAGTCGGCATCACGTTCGTCTACGTGACCCACGACCAGGAGGAGGCACTCACGATGAGTGACCGAATCGCGGTCATGGCCGAGGGCCGCGTGGAGCAGATCGGGTCGCCCACGGAGGTCTATGAGCGTCCAGCGACCGCCTATGTCGCGGACTTCCTCGGCAGCGCCAATGTCCTGCACGTCGATGTTGTGGGTCCGGCGGGTGAGGGCCGTACATCGGTCCGCATCGGTGGAACGGTCGTCGATGCAGACGGGCCGGGAGTTCCGGGCGAGCGCGGCACCCTCGTCATCCGGCCTGAACGAGTGCGGCTTGTTTCCGTCCAGAGCGATCACAGCGTCACGGCGACCATCGAACGGACGGTGTACCTCGGGGCGATGTCGGATGTCGTTGTCACGCTGCCGACGGGGGAGTCGCTGTCTGCTCGCGTTGCCAGCGAGGACGCGGGCGGGTTCCTTCGCGGTGAGCCGGTGGGCGTGCTGCTGCGCGCCGAGGCGATGCGGCTCGTGCCAGCAGGCGCCCTGCCTGTCAACAGCGGGGAGTGAAGGCTCCGTCCGTCAGGTGAGCATCCGGTCGACACCACGTCGCTCGAGGGATCGCAGGACCACGAGACGTTGAATCTCTGACGTGCCTTCCCAGATCCGGTCGACGCGCAGTTCGCGCCAGAACCGCTCGACCGCATTCGTGCGCATGTAGCCGCGTCCGCCGAACATCTGCACGCATCGATCGGCGCAGCGGTTCGCCGCCTCCGAGCAGAACAGCTTGGCCATGGAGGCCTTGCCGTGGATGAGCTTGGCATCTGCGCCGACATCGGAGAGCCGTGCGACCTCAAGTCCGAGGAGTCTTCCGGCGGCCGCATCGGCCGCGCTGTCGGCGATCGGGAAGCTCGGGCCCTGGTGGTCGATCAGCCGGGCACCGCCCTGCTCACGATGGGCAGCCCAGTCGACGGTCTCCTCGATGAGCCGCTGCATCGCGCCTACGCAGCGCGCTGCGATCCCGAGGCGCTCCTCTGTGAACCAGCGACGCTGCAGGTCTTCGCCGTTGCCGAGTCCACCGAGGATGTCGGCATCGGTGAGCCGAACATCGGTGAAGCGCATCGTGGGGTGGCCGTGCGGGTAGTTGTGCGTGAAGGGAACGTCCTCGACGATCTCGATGCCGGGGGAGCCGGCCGGCACGGCGAACAGCGTGGGAAGGCGTTCGGCGCCTGCGTAGGCCATGACGACGATGACCGATGCGACGGTGCCGAATGTGACGAACCACTTCTCCCCGTTCAGCAGCCAGCCGTCGTTGTCGATGCGAGTGGCCGTCGTGGTCATCATGGTTGGATCACTGCCGGCGTCCGCCTCAGTGACGGCATAGGCATCGTGCAGCTCGCCCAGCAGTGCTGGCTTGAGCCAGCGGTCGATCTGTGCGGGTGTGCCGGCCTTCCAGACGTTGTACGCGTTCGGGACGTACCACGAGACCCCGTTTGTCGACCGGCCCATCTGCTCCTCGACGAGGAACCATTGCGTCGTTGTCCAGCTGTGGCCACCGTTCTCGATGAGATGGGCACCGCCCTGCACGCCGAACTCGAGCGCGGCCGCACGGATCATGGCCTGGTCCTCGGGCGGCAGCGGACCGCCGGCGAGCTCGGCCTTGACCTCGAGCGGGATGAGGATCTCATCGACGAACCGCGCGGCGCGCGCGCGAAGCTCGGAGTCCTGCGTGCTGAGAGTGTCCATGGCGATCTCCTACACTGCGTCCGTGACGTGGCGGCACGTCAAACTGAATGACCATTCAGATGCCGTTGACCGCACAGTACCCGAGTCGACGGGAGTTCGATGGCCATCGTGGCGGAGGAAGACAAGGCCCCTGGCGGGCGACGTGAGCGCATCCTCCGTTCGACGATCGAGGTCATCCGTGAACGCGGGTTCGCGGGCACTCGGGTGTCCGACATCGCCGAGCGGGCCGGTACCTCCCAGGGCCTCGTGCTGTACCACTTCGGCTCACTGGCCCAAGCCCTCTCGACGAGCCTGACCCTGCTGGAAGACGAGTTCTACACGGAACTCGACGAGGAACTGGGCCAGGCCGACGGCCCGATCGACCGGTTGTGGCACATGGCCGAACTGGCATCGGGCTATGGCCCCGCGGTCGGTGACTGGCGCCTGTGGCTGGAGCTGTGGGCGCGTGCCATGCACGACGAGGATGCCCGGCAGGCGCGCGAGTCACTCGACCGCCGGTGGCGTGCCGCACTGCTGACGGTGATCGTGGAAGGGGTCACGGCTGGTGACTTCGTCGTGTCGGATCCGGCGCGCGCCAGCCTGCGGCTGGCCGCCTTGATGGACGGACTGGCCATCCAACTGGCGTTGGAGGACCCGGGGATGACCCGGGCGACGTTCACGGACCTGTGGTGGGAGGCGGCCGTACTGGAGCTGCAGATCAGTGATCCCAAGCGTGATAAGCCCCCTCGGAAGCGAGCCAAGACCAGGGCGTAACGGCGGAAATCCTTGCTGAATGGCCAGTCAGGATGGTAGTCTCGCGCAATCCTGAACGAACGTTCAGGATTGAGGATGTCCTGATGACGGCTGATACAGCACGGGTTTCTGCCCTCCAGGCCGCAGCACGCTCGCGGATGCTGCTCAACTTCACCGACTTCAGCGCATTCGACGACCGCCCGCTCCCGATGATCGTTCGGGGCGACGGCACCGATGTCATCGATGAGCAGGGCCGCCGATTCATCGACGGACTCTCCGGGCTCTTCTGCTCGAACCTGGGCCACGCCTTCGGTGCCGAGGTCGGTGCAGCGGCGCAGGCGCAGCTCTCGGAACTCGTGTACGCCCCGAGCTGGTCGCTCACGCATCCGGCCGCCGTCCGGCTCGCTGAGCGGCTCACGGACATCGCTGCGCCGCTGGGCATGGAACGCGTCTTCCTGACGAACAGCGGTGGTGAGTCGGTCGAGGCGGCCTGGAAACTCGTACGTCAGTGGCACATCGCCAACGGCGAGCCGCAGCGTCGGAAGGCCATCTCGCGAGACCTTGCGTATCACGGCACGCCGATGGGCGCATTGAGCTTCACCGGCCTGGACTACTGCCGCGAGCCGTTCATGCCGATGGCCGTACCGGTCACCTTCGTCTCCAATACCAATGCCTTCCGCCACGAACTCGAGAACGACGAGGAGGCCTTCACGGCATTCCTCCTTGACGAGGTCGAGCAGGCGATCGTGGCTGGTGGGCCGGATGAGATCGCCATGTTCATTGCCGAACCAGTGCAGAACTCGGGTGGTTCGTTCATGCCCCCCGCTGGCTACTGGCAGGGCCTTCGCGAGCTGTGCGATCGCTACGGCATTCTGCTCGTCGCCGACGAGACCATCACCGGCTTCGGCCGGTTGGGCGAGTGGTTCGCCTGCATGCGACTCGGGGCGCGGCCGGACATCATCACGTTCGCGAAGGGCGCCACGGCGGGGCACGCACCGCTGGGCGGTGTGCTGATGACTGCACGGGTAGCCGAGCCCTTTGCCAGTGGCAAGGTCACGTATGTCAACGGGCTCACCTACAGCGGTCATCCGCTTACGGCAACGATTGCCTTGACCGTTCTCGATATCTACGAGCGCGAGCAGGTGCTGGAGAACGTACGAGCACTGGAGGGTCATCTGGCCGAGCGGCTGGAGGCGCTGCGTGCCAACCCGCTCGTGGGCGATGTGCGCGGCGGTGGATTCTTCTGGGCCGTCGAGCTTGTGACGGATCCCGTCACGCGCGAACCGTTCACGCCAGAGGAAGCCGACTGGCTGCTGCGTAATGAACTCTCGGGGCACATGGACGAACTCGGGCTGCTCTGTCGACTCGACGATCGCGGCGAGCCGGTGATCCAGCTCTCGCCGCCGTTGGTGAGCACGGTCGAGACCCTGGATCGAATCGTCGACATCGTCACCGAGGCGGTTCGTCGAGCCAACGAGTCATGGCAGGAGCACCGCGCGACAACGCGCGCGCAGCCGTCACCCCAGGTGGCCTAGAGCGCAACTCCGGCGCGGAGGCCTTCGAGCACTGCCTCCTCGGCAGTGCGAGGAGCCATGGCATCGCCGATGACCGTCACGGGAATGCCGAGTGCCGCGATTGCGGTACTGAGATCGTCGTGCGACACATGCCCGGTCGAGAGGACGAGGGCAGCGATCTCCGCCTCTTCGATGATCTCGCCATTGAGGGTGTGGCCGAGGTAGACGACGCCATCATCGAATCCACGCACGCGTACGTCCGTGATGACCCGTACCCCGCGCGCGACGGCGTAGCCCAGCATCTCGTTGCGCACGTACTGCTGCAGTGTCTGCCCCGCGGCCCAGCCGTCGACGGCGAGGATGACGCGATGCCCCTTCTCTGCCAGCAGGGTGGCGACGCCGAGTCCGATCCAGTCGCATCGCCAGTCGGCCACCAACACCGGTCCGGCCGGTACTTGCTCCCCACGGATCACCTGCCAGGCATCGAGCACGACGCCGTCGCCGAGTTCGAACTCGGGACGATAGGGAAGCGCGCCCGTGGCGATGATGATCTCGTCGGGCCCTGCATCCGTTAACGACTCGACCGTGGCCGCCAGACCCGTGCGGATGCGCACCCCTCCGCGCACGGCCTCGGCCTGCAGGTTCTCGATGAGCCCGCCGAACTCCGCACGGCGGGGGAGCTGCTGGGCGAGGAGGACCTGCCCACCGATGCGTGGTGCCGCCTCCCAGAGTTCGACATCGTGCCCGCGCTGAGCAGCAACGGCAGCGGCCTTGAGGCCTGCCGGCCCACCGCCGACGACGATGACGCGCTTGGAGGACGCCGCGGCCGGGAGGGTGCCGTATTCGCGCTCGCGGCCGGACTCTGGGAACTGGATGCAGGAGATCGGCACGCCGAGGTGGAAGTGGCCGATGCATGCCTGGTTGCAGCCGATGCAGAGTCGGATCTCGTCGACGTGGCCCGTCCTGGCCTTTGCGGGCATGAGCGGATCGCAGATCAGTGCCCGGGTCATTGCCACGGCATCGGCGTGCCCGGCGGTGATGATGCGCTCGGCCTCCGCCGGGGTATTGATTCGGCCGGTCACGAAGACAGGGATATCGACCCGTTGGCGTACCGCGGCTGAGAGGGGGGCGGTGTACCCGGGCTCCTGGGACATCGGGGGAGCGATGTGCACGCTTCCTCTGTAGGTCGCACTGCTGCCGGCAGACACCGATAGGTAGTCAAGGTCCTCGGCAAGAATCGCGCACGCCTCGATGGACTCGTCTGCGGTGAGGCCGTCAAGATCGCGCTCATCGACGCTGATGCGCATGCCCAGGACGATGTCGTGACCGGCCTGGGCGCGAACCGCGGCGATGACCTCGCGCGTGAACCGCAGGCGGTTCTCGAGGGAACCTCCGTACTGGTCGTCGCGGAGGTTCGTGCGGGGATTGAGGAACTGCGCGGGCAGGTACCCGTGGCTTGCCACGATCTCGACCCCGTCGATGCCGGCCTCGGCCATGCGCCGCGCGGCAGCACCGAAACCATCGACGATCTCGTCGATCAGCTCATGGGTGAGCGGCTTAGGCATGACATGGAATCGCTCGTTGGGAACGGACGACGGGGCCCAGGCGATCGGCAGCATGCCATCTGCCGTCGACATGATCTCGCGGCCGCCGTGGAAGAGCTGGGCGAAGAGGTGGCAGTCATGCTCGTGAACCGCAGCGGCGACGCGGCGGTAACCGGGGATCGCATCGTCGCTGACCGCGATCAGTTCCTGTGCGGTGTAGTCCGAGGTGTGATGGACGCTGGACACCTGCAGCACGATGTGGCCGACACCTCCTGCGGCTCGTGCGCGGTGATACTCGACGAGCTGGTCGCTGACGAAACCGTCGACCGACATCACCGTGTCGTGCCCCGACGACAAGATTCGGTTCTTCACGGTGATGCGGCCGATATCGAGCGGAGCGAAGAGGGCATCGAACACGGCGCGAGCCTAGCCGCTGGTGGGAACCGATGAGTTCCAAACTGAACGGTCGATCAGGAGCTAGGGTCCCGTTATGCGCGATCTCAGCCCGCTGTTCAACCCACGGTCGGTCGCCGTCCTCGGCGCCAGTTCCGACAGCGCGAAGTGGGGATACACCGTCAGCACCCAGCTGCTGTCGCTCCCTTCCGGGCGGGAGATCTTCCTGGTCAATCGCAGCGGTGGCGAGATCCTGGGTCAGATCGCATACCGCAGTCTTGACGAGTTGCCTGCCCCCGTCGATCTCGTCGCGATCATCGTCCCAGCGGGGGGCTTCCTCGATGCGGTGCGCGATGCTCTGGCCGCGGGAGCCCGCGCACTCGTCGCGATCACGGCCGGCCTCGGTGAGACGGGTGCAGATGGCCTGCGGATCGAGCAGCAGGCCGTGGCCATGGCGCGGGCCGCTGGCGCGGTGCTCGTCGGTCCGAACTGCCTCGGAGTCACGGATAGCTCGACCGGCCTGCGACTGGCCAGCGATCGGTTCGCTGACGGCGATGTCACCGTGCTGAGCCAGAGCGGCAACATGGTCCTTGACCTCGAGTCCCTGCTTGTCGATGCCGGACTCGGTATCTCACGTTTCGTCTCGCTCGGAAACCAGGCCGACATCACTGTCACGGATGTCATGCGTGACTGCGTGAACCACGAGGGCACTCGTGCCGTGGCCATCTATGCGGAAGATGTCAAGGACGGGCGGGAGTTCGCGAAGTCAGCGCGCGCCCTTGCCGACGTCGGCAAGCCGGTCGTCCTGCTTGCGCCGGGCAGCAGCGAGGCTGGTCGACGCAGCGCGGCCTCGCATACCGGCTCGCTGACGAGCGCGGAGAGCGTCATCGACGCAGCCTGCGACGCAGCCGGAGTCCGGCGCGTGCACTCCCCTCTGCAGATGGTTGATGCGCTGGCGGCACTGCGCCAGCCGAATCGTGCTCGCGGTCGACGAGTCGCAATCCTCACTGACGGAGGTGGTCACGGCTCCGTCGCCGCCGACGCGCTGCACCACCTCGGGCTTGATGTGCCCGTGCTGTCGGATGAGCTCGGCGTGACCCTCGCGGATGCGCTCTGGGAGCAGTCATCCGTCACCAATCCGGTCGATCTTGCCGGTATGGGTGAGCGTGATCCGCTCAGCTATGGCCGCGGGATGCGGGCACTCCTGGATTCGGACGAGGTTGATGCCGTTCTCATGACGGGCTACTTCGGCGGCTACTCGACGTCGTACGACGTGCTCGCGGGTCCGGAGATCCAGGCTGCTCATGACATCGTCAGCGCGGTCAAGGTCGCAGGCAAGCCGGTCGTCATTCAGTCCATCTTCCCCGAGAGTGACTCGGTCATGGTTCTCCGATCTGGTGGCCTGCCGGTTCACCGCGATATCAGCCGAGCGTGCGCCGCCCTCGCAGTTCTCGATGATGCTCAGGGGATCGGCCGTGGCGATGCTCTTGAGCTGCCTGCCGCGGATGAGCCGGTGGCGTCGGGTGACTACACGGTCGTGCGATCGGTACTGGCTGATGCAGGTGTGAGTTTCCCGGCCGCCGCGCTTGTGACATCTGACGGTGAACTCGCCGACCTCCTCGCGGCGGGAACCATCGGCTTCCCGCTGGTGATGAAGGCGATGGGGTTGCTGCACAAGTCGGATGCCGGGGGAGTTCTTCTCGGCATCACCGATGCGGAGACGGCCTGCGTGGCTTATCGGGATCTCGTGCAGCGGCTCGCCCCGCCCGCCGTCTCGGTCGAGCGAATGGCCGACTCAACGGATGCGGTCGAGGTCATCGTCGGCTGCACGTGGGATCCCCGGTTCGGACCGGTGCTCATGGTCGGACTGGGCGGAGTATTCACGGAGGTGATGCAGGACGTCGCTTTCGCCCTCGCGCCGGTGAGCCGTGACACGGCACGATCCCTGCTGCTGTCCCTGCGCAGCGCACCGATTCTGGCGGGAATCAGGGGCCGGAAGCCCGTAGACCTGGATGCACTTGTAGACGTCGTCGTTGCTGTCGCCGATGCCGGGGCTCGCCATCGCGAGTGGGGGGAGCTCGAGGTCAATCCCGTCATCGCCTCGCCCAGCGGGGCCATTGCTGTCGACGCCCGAGCGGTCATGGCCTCCTGAGAGCCACGGCGCGACCCCCCCCATTGGGGGGTACCGCGAGCGGGCCTTGGGGCAGTGGGCGGGGATAGCGTGCGGGTATGAGCCGCCTCCTGGCACCGGCCTTCGTGGTCCTGGATGACCATGAACTCGTTCGCGAGGGCATCCAACAACGGCTGGCTGCGGAGTATCCGAAGGCGACCTTCACCTACTCCGGTGACTCGCTCCGCTCAGCAATTGCGGCCAGCCTTGCGGGGTCCTGTGACTGCGCTGTCATCGATCTCGACCTCGGCGATGGCACGCCGGTGGCTGAAGTGGTGTCTGCTTTCACGGCTCAGGGCATTCCGGTCGTCGTCGTCAGCGCGATGGCCAAGGCCGATGTTGTCGAAGCTGCACTTGCGGCCGGCGCGAGCGCCTTCATTGCCAAGAAGTCCAGCATGAAGAGCCTGACGAAGGCCGTCCAGATCGTGCTGGACGGTGGCACGTGGTTCCCGCCGGACCTTGCCGGGGTGCTGCTTCATGCGACGGACTCTGTCGAGCTCTCGGGCCAGGAACGCCGTGCCCTCGTGCTGTACGCGTCGGGGCTGACTCTCGAGATGGTGGCAAGGCGCATGGACATCACGCCCAACACGGTGAAGCACTACATCGACCGGGTGCGCGACAAGTACACGGCTGCAGGGATCGCTGCCAGGACCAAGGTGGATCTGAACCGGGTGGCTCGCAGCGAGGGTCTGCTTCCCTAAACGATTCGTGTGCTGGCGGCGCTGTGGGAAGCCCGGCGGATGCTGATGCGCGCGTCATCGTCGGTATCGTCTGCGAGGACCGAGACGGTGCAGTCGGCGATGTGGAACTCGGGTGCGGGCACTTCGGCAGCCTCGACAGCGGAGTGCGGCACGATCAAGATGTACTCCTCCTCACCATCATCCTCGAAGCAGGTCAGGCTCAAGGCGTCCTGCCAGGTCCTATTCACGATGAGTTCGAGCAGCCTGCACACTTCCTCCGGCAGTGGATCGCTCCGATTGGTCTCGGTGATGGCCTCCGCATCGATCGTGGATCCAGTGCCCTCCGTGGCGAACGCGAGGCGGTCGAGCAGGTGATCCATTGGGCCGAGAGACCCCGTACGCAGACCGAGTCGACGGCGAAGCGATGATGCCTCGGTGGCTGCCAGTGAACGGATAGCCGGGTCATTCGGATCGTACGTCCCATCCGCGATTCCCCCGATGAGAGCAAGTGCGGAGTCGCTGAGGTGGCTCCAAGCGGAGTCAAGGGCAGACTGGGCATCTCGCGCAGCCGACTCCTCGACAATGCGCTGCCAGACCTCACGTGCTTGCTCGTGCTGGATCTCGTATGCATGGTCGACCCACACGATGTAGTACAGAACGGCGCCCAGGTAGCAGAGCTGGATCACCAGGGTGGTGAGGGGAGCGATCTGGCAGCTGTCAGGCAGGCTGAGGGCCAATGCCAGTCCGATGGCTGTCATGTAGACCGGTACGAAGATGCGGGCCACCGCGCTATCGAAGGCGATCATGATCAGCAGCACCCCACCACCGCTGACACCTGTGATCAGCCAGTTCACGGATGACTCGACCGAGCAGCCGGGTGCGGTGGCGGCACCGGCCGAGAAGGCGATCGCGGCCGCAGCGAGGCCTGCCAAGGCCAGTGGCCGGCGAACCTTGGTGTTCCAGGAAAGTGCCAGGGCGATGTTGATGCCGACAAACACGACGATGGCCAGGAAGACAGGTGCGCTGGGTGTCAGAGCACCTGCGATGAACGGCGCCGCCATCAAGACGAAGACGTTCGTACCGAGAAGCCCGATCCGACTGAGGAGTGACTCGTCGACCAGGCCCATCGTGGGAAAATGCGGAACCTCACTCGCTCGGCGCTCACCAGCGGGGACCGTAAGAGTCACCGTGGTTCCGCCATCGGCTTCGGAGCCGATGGTGGCCGCCCCGCCGACCGCCGCCATGCCGGACCGGATCGTGTTCCGCATCCCGAATCGCTCGGCGGCGGCGGGATCCAAACCCATGCCATCGTCATGAACCCGAACGAGAATCGAGCCTCCTTCGATCGCAACCGTGATGCTGGCGGTCGCTGTCCCGGAGTGGCGCACCACATTGCGAAGTGCCTCGACGAGGGCGTCACGAAGGGCGGTTGCTCTTACCGAATCGATCGCGGGATCCACATCGAGCTGGACCGCGCATTCGAGTTCGTCGACCGAAGCGGCCGAGAGCGCCGATGCGATGATGTCTTCAAGATGAGCTCGTGGTGCGGGCTGAGTGCCCATCTCCAGTTGCTCCAGGTCGCGGATGCACGACTCGCGTGCAGTGCGGGCGCTGCTGGCATCCAGCGTCATGGTGATACCCGCGAGCGTGTTCAGCACTGTCTCGTGGATGCGTCGCTCGACCGTTCCCTGGGCGATCGCAGTGGCCAATTCCCGCTGGCTCGTCTCCTCCAGCACGAGCAGTTCAGCATGCAGTTCGTCGGCTACTCCTGTCAGGCGGACCCACTCGCTGTGCGCGACGACCAGACCGATGCCGCACACCAGGTCCATGAGCGGCCCCATGAAGTTGCCCATGAGGTCATCGCCCGGAAAGGCGACGGCTGGTGGTGATTGGACCGCGACATATGCGTTGAGTCCTGCGACTGTGGCGACCAGAACAGCCGCGACGATCGCATCGAAACTGAATGCGATCCCGACGATCGTTGCGAAGGCGACCGGTGTGAGCATGACCCAGCCGGGACTTCCCCACGGCGCAATGGCGACGGGCGACAGCAGGAGCAGCACGCTGGCCATCGTCTGAATTGCGGCTCGCTGAGCGCGCAGGGCCGGGGAGAGTCCGACACACCAGACGACGGTGGGGATGAGAAGTGCCAGCCAGTCGGGCAGCCCGCGCGTCTCCAGGCCCAGGAGAAGCAGGACGAGCGCCGGTAGGAAGATGGCCGCACCGGCTGCCGTCAGGGCGATCGCGGAACCTTTGGAGACGGCGTCCGCCAGCCGGGGCTGCGTCGGGATGCCACTCACATGCAGACCCTGCCACGGAGCGGGTAGGGATGCCCGGAGACAGGGCCAATGGTCAGCACGACCCCCCTGAAGAGGGAGTCTTGCGACACCGCAGACGTCAGGGCCGCGCTCCTAGCCTCTGGGTATGGCGCGTCGGTCCGTGTTGGCGCTGGTCTTCGTGTTGTCGATGGCCGGCTGCGCGGTCGTGCCGTCCGCCACTCTGCCGACCGCCCAGCAACGACAGGCAGCGGCCACTGACTGCCCGGAAGACCTGGCGTCGGTCGCGGTGCGGCTGACATTCGTGAACCGACTCCATCAGGCGGTGGCGCTCAGCATCGCGTCCAGTGCGAGACAGTGCCCTACGACGAAGGCATCCGTTCCGCCGGGTGAGTCTCGCGACGTGACCCTTGCTGTGGTGCCCGGTGTGGTTCAGCGACGCCCGATTGACGTCTCGATAGACGGAGAGGTGGTGACGTCGGTGCCCTACGGGGTGCAGATCACCGATGGCAGTGCACGGCAATTCGTCGCCGATCCGAATACCGGCCAGCTCGGTTGCAGCCGTGTGAACACCTGGGCTTTCGTGATAGCAGCTGCTGCAGCTCAGGCGCGGCTGTCGTGTGCAGGTGCTCTTGAGGTCAGTCTCGAGTACCGCATCTGACCGTGACGGTCCGGCTTACTGGTTCGGGACATCGTCGGTGATGGTGACAGTGAACTCCCGGAACTGGTCCGTATCGGGATTCCGCTGCACGGTGAACAGGAAGGGCGTCACGTCTACCGACACGCCCTCGTCGACACCGAACTCCGACTCCAGGAGGCGTCCCGTGGCGCCGTCGGGGTTCTTGAGCACATTGACGACGAAGCCGGGCACCTTCGACTGTGCCGTGAGCCGGGTGACGAGGGACTTGTCAGGGGAGTAGACGCGATACACCGTCGCCGTGGCTCGGGAGGCGCATGATTGCTCACCCGGGGCGAGGGACTCGCTTGGACTCTCGAGGGTGTCGTAC
>CAJAKT010000234.1 GCA_903940375.1 uncultured bacterium
CATCATCTGAGTGCGGTCGAGTGTGACGGCCTGGACGGCAGCCGTCACCGGTGCGCCGGCGATGGCCCGCTCGACATCGGCCCGGAAGTCAGCGGCGGTCTGGTACCGGTCATCGGTGCGCTTCGCGAGTGCCTGCAGCACTACGGCATCGACCTCCGGCGTCACGCCCGGATCGATCTGCGATGGGGGCACCGGCATCTCACTGACGTGCTGGTACGCGATGGAGACGGGCGAGTCACCCGTGAAGGGCGGCCGGCCGGTGAGGAGCTCGAAGAGCAGCACACCCGTTGAGTAGAGGTCGCTGCGGGCATCGACGACCTCGCCGCGCGCCTGCTCCGGCGACAGGTACTGCGCGGTGCCCATGACGGCAGACGTAGCGGTCATGGTGGTGCCGGCGTCGTTCATGGCACGGGCGATGCCGAAGTCCATGACCTTGACGTCGCCAGTGCGCGTGAGCATCACGTTCGCGGGCTTGATATCGCGATGGACGATGCCGTGGCGATGCGCGTAGTCGAGTGCGGAGAGGATGCCCGCGGTGATCTCCAGTGCGCGCTCGGGCAGCAGGCGGCGTCCGCTGGCCAGCAACTGCCGCAGCGTCATGCCGTCGACGTACTCCATGACGATGTACGGCACGACGATGCTCTCGCCGGTCGGCGCCGTGAGGTTGTCCTCGCCGGTGTCGTAGACGGCGACGATATTGGGATGGTTCAGAGCCGCGGCCGACTGGGCCTCACGACGGAAACGGGCCTGGAACGTCGGGTCCTTGGCCAGGTCGGGGCGAAGGATCTTCACGGCAACCCGACGGCCCAGGCGAAGATCGCGGCCCTCGTGCACCTCGGCCATGCCACCACGGCCGATGACGTCGCCGATCTCGTAACGGTCGCCCAGCATCCGGGCCTCAGGCCGATCGGTCGTCATGGACACATACTCTCAGTTGGGGCGCGCACTTCAGCGCAGCACAGCCTCGATGACGGCGCGGGCAATGGGCGCCGCCAGTTGGTTCCCGCTGACTTCCGCGGCCCCGGCGTCCTCGACGACGACGGCAACGGCGACCTGCGCTGACTGAGCGGGCGCGAAGGCCACGAACCACGCCACCGCGGGATTGTCGTTGCCGGTCTGTGCGGTGCCGGTCTTCCCGGCAACGCGGACCCCCGGAATGCGGGCATTGCTGCCCGTGCCGTTCTCGACCACGTTGACGAGCATCTCGGTGAGCTGCGCAGCGTTGATCGGTGA
Organism: uncultured bacterium; assembly: GCA_903940375.1. Classification (GTDB taxonomy): domain Bacteria; phylum Actinomycetota; class Actinomycetes; order S36-B12; family S36-B12; genus UBA10649. The sequence continues at coordinate 1,234 of CAJAKT010000234.1, forward strand.
CATCGCCTGATCGAACACCGACGGTGTCGTTGTCTGCAGGATCGCCAGATCCGGCCCGCGGACCTCCTGGACGAGGTACGGGTTCATCGTCTTGCCACTGTTGGCGACGGCCGCTCCGACCATCGCCATCTGCAGGGCCGTGGCACGCACGTCGAACTGCCCGATCGCCGACATCGCCGTCTGCGGATCATCGGGGTTCTCGGGGAAGCGTGACATCGCGGCCCGTAGCGGGATCTCGAAGCTCTGGTCGAAGCCCATGAGCTCGGCCTGAGTCCGAAGGGCATCTGCGCCGAGCTGGTTACCGAGCCAGGCGAACGCGGTGTTGCACGAGACCGCCAGGGCCTGTCGGAGAGTGACGAGGTCGCCGGGTCCGCAGGACTGGCCGTTCCAGTTGCGGATCTTCCTTGTGGAATCGGGCAGGTCGTAGGTGCGGGGACCGGGGATGACGGTGTCGGGGGTGAAGCGGCCGGATGCGAGCGCGGCCGCGGCGGTCACGATCTTGAACGTCGATCCCGGGGGGTTCAGCGAGACGATCGGCCGGTTGAGGAGTGGCTTGCCCGGGTCGGCCTCAAGGGTCGTGTAGTACTCGCGGATCGCGGCCGGGTCGTGGCTCGAGAGGATGTTCGGATCGAAGGACGGTGACTGCACGGAGGCCAGGATGCGTCCGGTTGACGGCTCGATCGCGACGACCGCACCCTTCTTGCCGCGCAGTCCGTCGAAAGCCGCCTTCTGCGCACGTGCATGGAGTGTCGTCGTGACCGCGCCGCCCACGGGCTGGCGACCGGCGAAGAGCTGCTCGGCCCTATCGACTACGAACAGGCTCGAGCTGCCGGTGAGGATGCGGTTCTCGGTGCGCTCCAGGCCGGTTGCTCCGTAGACCAGCGAGTAGAAGCCGGTGACCGGTGCGTACAGCGGCCCGTCCGAGTAGACGCGGAGGAACTTCAGGGTGTCGCCGGTCTCCTTCGAGCGGGCAACCGGGTTCGAGCCCACGAGGATCGGTCCGCGCTCGCGGTCGTACTCCTCGAGCAGGACGCGCTGGTTGCCCGGCCGATCGCGGTAGTCACCAGCAAGGACGACCTGGATGACGGTGACGTTCACGAGCAGCGCCACCAGGAGGATCCCCAGGACGAAAGCGATGCGGCGGATGGGCCTGGTCATACTCGCCGCACCACCTGGGTCACAGCCTCGTCGGGCGAGGGCATCGTGACCTCGGGCCGTCGAGCGCGGTCGGAGATACGGAGAAGCAGCGCGACGATGATCCAGTTGGCGATCAGTGACGAGCCGCCGTAGGACAGGAAGGGTGTCGTGAGGCCGGTGAGCGGGATGAGCCGCGTGACGCCCCCGATGATGACGAACACCTGCAGGGCCAGCGTGATCGACAGGCCAGCGGCAAGCAACTGCCCGAACGAGTCACGCACGGACACGGCTGCTCGCAGCCCTCGCTCGACCAGGATCGCGTACAGCAGCAGCATGGCGATAAGGCCGGTGACACCCAACTCCTCACCCAGCGCAGCGACGATGAAGTCGGTGTTCGCGAAGGGCACGAGATTCGGGAAGCCCTGGCCGAGGCCTGCACCGAGGATGCCGCCATTTGCCAAGCCGAACAACGACTGCACGATCTGATAGCCGTCGTCATTCGCATAGGTCCACGGATCCAGCCAGACGGTGACGCGCAGCCGCACATGGCCGAAGGCGAAGTACGCAAGGACGGCGCCGATGATGAACATCAGGCCACCGAGGATCAGCCAGGATCGGCGCTGTGTTGCGATGTAGAGCATCGACACGAAGAGTCCGAAGAACAGCAGTGACGTGCCGAGGTCGCGCTGGAAGATCAGCACACCGAGGGACACGAGCCACGCGACGATGATCGGGCCGAGGTCCTTGAGACGGGGGAAGCCGATGCCCAGGAACTTGGTGCGCACGAGCGCGAGCGAGTCGCGCTTCTCGACGAGGTAGCCCGCGAAGAAGATCGTCAGCAGGATCTTGGACAGCTCAGCAGGCTGGAAGGAGAAGCCACCGAGCCGGATCCATAGGGTCGCGCCATTGACCGTGGTGCCGATGATCGGAGCAAGCGGGAGGACGAGCAGGACCAGACCGGCGAACCCGAACGTGTACGTGTAGCGCTGCAGGATGCGATGGTCACGAAGCAGGAACAGCACGGAGACGAAGAGGATCACGGCCACGGTGAACCACGTGAGCTGCGAGTAGACGTCGGGTGTCGGCGCTGGACTCTCGTTGAGGACGGCGCGTTCGATGGCCGCCACATCGAGCCGGTAGATCATGACGAGCCCGAGGATCGTCAGCAGTGTTGCGACGGGAAGCAGGAATGGGTCGGCGTAACGCGCCTTCCACCGCACCACGCCGTGCATGACCAGGGCGAGTGCGCCGACGACACCGGTCGTGATCCACAGTTGGCTGTTCGGCTCCACCCCGCTGGCCCAGCCGATCTGGAGAGTGCCGAGCACCCCCACCGCCCAGGCGAAGATCAGCAGGACCAGTTCGAGATTGCGGCGACTTGGCTGCTTGCGGACCGTTGTGCCGACCGGTGCCATCACCTCGACCGGGATGCTCACGACGTGGTCCCGGGGCAGCCCGAGGGCGGCATGAGGGTCTGGCATTCAGCCGCGCGACTGGACAACTCGGCAATGATCCGCTGGGCGTCGATCTCGTCTGCGGCAGGGATCCCCTTGCTGACGAGCTCCTGGTCGAAGTACGGCAGCGTGCCGACCTGCAGGCCCGAGTCGGACCACAGCGTCGACAGACGGACGCCGACGAGTGAGCCCTGCACGCCCTGGTACACGCTGACCGTGCCGGTGCCGGCGCTGCCGTTGACGGCGACGTACCACTGCGAGGACAGCCATCCGCTCACGATGACGATGCCGACGGCAATGGCGGTGAGCACTGCGGCGACCGCGACACCGATCGCCCACCATCGCCGATGTCGCGTGCTGCGACCCGCGGCGTCGGCGGCCTCCAGCTTCGCTCGCCGCCGCGCGTTCTCCGCTGCTGGTACGACGATCTCGGCATCGATGAAGGGCTGCGGGGCGGTCGGTGGCCCGCCGTCGATCGGGGGTGGCGCATCGGGTCGATCGGGATCGGGCTGCGCATCGTCGGGGAACCGGACCGAGGGCAGCCGCAGCCGTACACGAGGCTCGCCTGCTGCCCCGACGACCACGGGGGCGAACACATCGTGCGCGGCGAGGATGCCGGGCGCTGGCTCGGGTACCTCGACGACGTCGGCAATCACGACGGTGACGTTGTCGGGCGCGCCACGCTCGAGTGCGCGCTCGACAAGTCGCGTCACGGCACCCGTCGGGTCACCTTCGGACAGCAGCGCGGCGATCTCATGGTTCGCGACGACACCGGAGAGGCCATCGGTGCAGAGCATGTAGCGATCGCCGTCTCGTGCCTCGCGCACCGACAGGTCGGCCTCGACCGGGTTCATCCCGTCGAGTGCGCGCATGAGCAGCGAGCGACGCGGGTGGATGGTGGCCTCTTCCGGCGTGATGCGGCCCGCGTCGACAAGTGTCTGAACGTAGGTGTGATCGTGGGTGATCTGAGTGAGCTCACCTTCGCGCAGCAGGTACGCACGGGAGTCGCCGACATGAACGACGGCGAGGCTGGCGCCCTGCCAGTACAGGCCGGTGACGGTGGTGCCCATACCTGTGAGATCGGGGTCGGCGGTGATGACGTCAGCAATGCCGTCGCCGATGTCATCGATGGATTCGCTCAGGGCCGCGAGGATCTCGGTCTGCTCGGGCGGGTGGACGTCGAGATCAGCGACGGTAGCGACGGCGATGGCGCTGGCGAGCTCGCCCGCGGCGTGACCACCCATGCCGTCGGCAACCATCAGCAGCGCGGGACCGGCATAGCCGGAGTCCTCGTTGCCCTCACGGATCAGGCCGACATCGGACCGTGCGGCGTAGCGCAGGACGAGGGGCATGGCCGACTACTTCTGGATCTGCAGCGTGGTGCGCCCGACCCGCAGCGGCGCACCGACCGGCAGGACGGTCGGCGAGGTGATGCGGGTGCGGTCGATCCACGTGCCGTTGGTGGAGCCGAGATCCTCGACGACCCATGAGCCTTCGGACGGGTAGATGCGCGCGTGCCGGCTGGACGCATAGTCATCGTCGATGATGAGCGTCGAGTCCGGTGCGCGGCCGATGGTGATCTGCACATCGCCCAACGGGATGATCGTGCCGTTCAACGGGCCCTCGATGACGACGATCTTGCTGCCCTTGACCTTCTGCTGCTTAGCCACCTTCGGAGGCTTCGGCGGCCGAGCGGTGCGACCGGGCTTGCGCTCGCGGCCGGTGGGTCGAGCCTCGGCGGGCTGGCGCAGATCACGGCGCAGTGCGAGCACGGTGATGAGGACGAAGGCCCACAGGAGCGTGAGGAACCCCAGCCGCACGAGGGTGAGC
>CAJAKT010000235.1 GCA_903940375.1 uncultured bacterium
GAGCAGACTATCCGCGCTCGGCCCAGTCACGGCCTAGCCTTCAGCCATGGCTCAGATGCGCTGCGACTTCTTCTCCGAGACCCTCGGACTGTCGACATCTATGACGGTGATCCTTCCGCAGGGAACCACGCGCCAGATCGGAATGACCGGCGGCGAACGCGATGGCACACCGGTGCTGTACCTGCTCCACGGGCTGAGCGACGACGACACCATCTGGTCGCGACGCACGTCGATTGAGCGATACGCCGCGCCCCTGGGCCTTGCCGTCGTGATGCCGCAAGTGCACCAGAGCTTCTACAGCGACGAGGTGCATGGCCTGCCCTTCTGGACCTTCCTCACCGAGGAACTCCCCGGCCTGGTGAGCCAGTTCTTCAACGTCTCGACGCGACGCGAGGACACCTTCGTCGCGGGCCTGTCGATGGGTGGCTACGGCGCCATGAAGTGGGCCCTTCGCGAGCCGTGGCGCTTCGGTGCCGCCGCATCACTATCCGGTGCCGTCGCGCTGAGTCACCCGAGCGAGCAGGCCCAACGCGACGACCCGCAGTTCGCGGCCCTGATGCGACGCGTCTTCGGCGACGGACCCACGGACGGCACACCCGAGGACGTGCTGCATCTCATGCGTCACGCCGATCCGGAGAACCTGCCGCCCCTCTATGTCGCCTGCGGCACCGACGATTTCCTCTACCAATCGAACCTCGCACTGATCGATGCTGCGGCAGCGAACGGCGTCCCGCTGACCGTCGATCTCGGGTCCGGCGATCACGACTGGGACTACTGGGACGCCAAGATCCAGGACGTCCTGGCCTGGCTGCCACTTCACACGCAGTAGGGGCCCCCGCTTTCGCGAGGGGCCCCAACTACGATCAAGCTGAAGATCAGCCAGCGGCGATCGGCAGGAGAACGGCGTTGATGCCGTGAGCGACCTGCATGTTGCCCTTGTTGATGTCGACCTGCGACAGGATGACGCGCGGGTTGGGGAGCTTCGGTGCGTAGTCGCCGAGGATGATCGCCGGCTTCTTGGTAACCGCGACGCGGATGACCTTGCCGGTGAGGGCGGTCTTGAGCTTCGCACCATTGGCCTTGAGTGCGTCGCCCGACAGGATGGTCGCGCCCGGGACGACGTGGTAGAGCAGGACGGACTCGACGGTGTCGATACCCAGGCCGGCAACGGCCTTGAATGCGCCGGCCTCTGTGGTGACCTTCTTGCCGGACAGTGCCGACGCGAGGTTGAGGAAGGCCTGATCGTTCGGGATGAACGCGGTCAGCGCGGTCGTGCCGTCGGCGAGCACCTTCACGGCCGAGTCCGGCTTGGCAGCCAGGACCGCTTCAACGGCCTTCGTGACGATGTCGTAGTCGGCGTAGTCCATGTCGAACTTCGCCTGGCCAGCCTTGAGCACAGTGGCGAGTGAGGTGGTGCCGTCGGCAGCCTGAGCGGCAGGGGCCGAGACGAGGGCCGTTGCCCCGACGAGGGCGGCCGCTCCGAGGGCCGCAGCCCGCTTGATGATTGACATGCGCATTGCCATCTCCTTGTTCGAGTCCGTCCCGCCGGTCGGCGGATATGCCACTACTTCTCGGCTGGGTGGCTCGGCGGATGCAATCGCGTCAAATATTCTTCAAATTCTTTTTCCGGCGCCCGCCTGCATCCAAGAACTGGGCTGGGGGCGAAGAACGAGCAGTAACCGATCCAGCCAGCCACGGGTTCCGGAAGGAGGACCGATGTCGCATACTGAGCGCGACTCCCCACCCGGGGCAGTACGGTCCGCCGGAATCACCTTGGAGCTGCGCGTGCGTGCTGAGGCTGACGCCGCCATAGCGGCACGCTTCCAGACGGGCGACGACAGCGCCCTGGCCGAGGCCTACCAGCGCTGGTCTCCGCTGGTCTACACCTCCGCCCTGCGGGCGACCGGCAATGCCGCTGACGCCGCCGACGTGACCCAAGCCGTATTCGTCAGCGCCTGGCGCGGCCGGCACGGATTCGACCCGGCCAAGGGCTCCCTCCCCGGCTGGATCATGACCATCACCCGCCGCCGCATTGCCGACCACTGGGAGGAACGCTCGCGCGACTCGCGTCGGGTGTCGGCAGTAGCCGCGACGGTGGCTGAGGAGGCGTCCGCGCCCTCGGCCGATGCTGCTGTCGATCGGGTCCTGCTGGCGGACGAGCTCGAAAGGCTCGGCCAGCCGCAGCGCCGCATCATCGAACTGGCCTTCTACCAAGACCTGACCCACGGCCAGATCGCCAGCCTGCTCGA
>CAJAKT010000236.1 GCA_903940375.1 uncultured bacterium
GCCCTGACGCCCAGCGGGGGCTACTCGATCGGAACGTCGTACACCGCGGCGGCGACGCCCAAGGTCGGCAGCACCTACACCGCCACGGCTTGGGTGAAGGGCTCCGGCTGCGGAAACGGCTACCTCAATGGCCGGATCACGATCTCCTCCGGGCTCGAGTCGGCGGCCACGTCGTTCGTGGCCAACCCGACCTACCAGCTTGTGACGGCCACCCTGCCGATCACCAAGTCCGGTGCGACCGGACTGACGATCACGATGGACAACACCCAGAACAGCAGCTCGTGCTACCTGCTCTTCGACGACGCCGGGATCCAGCTGAGCGGCCTGGGCCTCAGCGATCCATGGCAGTCGTACGCCCAGAACGGCTACGTCTCGATGACCGTCATCGGCGACTCCACGAAGGCGCACGAGGGCTCGAACGCTCTCGAGGTGAAGGCCACCGGCAGCAGTGGCTACCTGTACATCGACTCGGACTTCCGGCCGGTCGCCGGCACGCAGCAGACGATGTCCATCTGGGTCCGGTCGCCCAATGGCCAGCCGTTCAACGGCGCACTGGGCCTCATGTCCTACGGCGGATCGTCGAACTCGGATGACGAGAACCGCTTCGTCAACTTCAGCACCAGCGGCACCGCATGGCAGCAGGTCTTCGTCACGCTGCCGATCCGCAACACGGGCAACACCCTGCTGCGCACGGAGATCAACGTCGACTCCGTCGGCGTCGTCGGCGACATCGACGAGGTCGTGAGCAGCCTGCTGCCCGACTGGGCGCCGTGGGAGCCGAACGGCAACACCGTGAACGAGATGATCGTGCCCGACAAGACGAAGGCGGCCGAGGGCTCCAACTACGTCACCGTGCAGTCGGTGGGCTCGCAGGGCGGCGGCATCATCGCCGACGCATCCGAGACGATCCGGCCCGGTGCGGTCTACACGATGTCGATGTGGGTCCGGTCGACCACGGGAGCGTTCGTCGACGGCCAGTTCGGCATGGCGTACAAGGGCACGTCGGACGAGGCCAAGTACCAGTACTTCACCGCCGGTACCGACTGGCAGCAGGTCACGATGTCCTTCACCGCCACGAAGAACAACACGTTCGTGGAGCCACTCATTGACATCTTCGGCGGGCCTCGACTGCTCGATATCGACAGCATCGAGATCACGCCGCAGGTGATCGTGCAGGAGGACCCATGGCTGCTCCGCACGGACATGAACGCCGCGGCCACGGCCGTCGTCTATGACGACCCGACCCGGGCCCGTGATGGCAGCTTCGGGCTCCTGGAGGCATACAAGCCATCGGGCAACGGTGCCGAGGTGTATCACGACATGCCCGTCGTGCCGGCAGTCGGAGAGATCTACACCGGCAGTGTGTGGGTTCGATCGTCGAGTGGCACGCCAGTCGACGGGTCCTTCGGTATCTGGGCTAATGGCGGTACGGCCGAGTGGGCCACTACCGGATTCACTGCCACCTCCGAGTGGCAGCTCCTGTCGGTGCGGCTCCCTGTCGCGAACAGCGGCCACACCTCGATGCGGCTGGCCGTCGACTGGTACACCAACGGTGTCACGCTGGACATCGACGATGCCGAGGCGCAGCAGGTCGACTGGCTCTCGCTGAACTCCAGCACCACGAAGCAGAAACTGATCATGGACTCCGCGGGCGCCCAGTCCGGCAGCGGCTACCTGCACATGGACTACAACGGCACGGGTGACGGCGTTGTCTACCAGGACACCCGCTTCACTCCTACGGGTAGCAACGACTACACGCTCAGTGCCTGGGTGCGGTCGCCAACGGGCGCGCCCGTGACAGGGCGGCTGTACGTGCAGGCCTATGGCGGTACAGGGAAAGACCAGAACTCTCCGGATTTCACGACCACGGGGACGGGCTGGAAGCAGATCTCGGTGACGCTCCCGAGTCCTCCGAGCAACAACACCACCGTGCGCAACCACATCGTGTCGTACACCTCAGGGGTGCCCCTCGACATCGACTCCGTCACGTTCACGAAGGTGGGAGCGCCCATCCCTGGGGAGGGCAGCAATCCGGACGGTGTCAGTGCGCCGCTGGCCAATCCCCAGGCCGGTTACGCCTACCTGTGGGATGACGCCTTCGGGATCCCCGGCATGCACCTGTGGGACATGACCGCGCAGGTCGAGGCCTACAACGTCTTCCCGTATGTCGGGCTCGGCGTCGGTGCGACCGTGTACATGGACCCGACGAAGATGAGTTCGGTCATGAGTGGGACCGACTGGGTCCAGGGCACGCTCGCGGTCAACATCACCACCATCGATCCGTGCTTCTCCTTCAACTTCGATGCCACGCCGACCAATGCGGCGATCAAGATCGATGGCGGGGTGTTCACGACCAAGAGGTTCACGTTCGGGATCGCCCCGACGGGCTGCCAGGTCGGCGACTACGTGGTGCCCCAGGGCATAACGATGGGCCTCGACACGGCGATCGGCGACACGTCCGTCCACCTAGATCTCCTGATCGGCATGGACGAGAACGACGATCCGACGTTCTACACCGATGCGGCGATTCACGATGCGGTCATCGCGGGCACGACGTACAACACGATGGAGCTGATCATCGACATCAGTGCGTCGTCCGCGGACATCTCGTACGTCGGCGATATGACGTTGCCGATGGGCGCCTACTACGCCGATCTCGACCTCTCGATGAATGGCTCCCTACTGCACATGGCGGGCAACGTGTCCCTGTCGGATTGGGAGCTCGCCGGCGGCACCATGGACGTCGAGTCGTTCAACTTCTACATGTCCCTCGATGTTCCGTTCGGCGCCGGCGCGTGTGCCAACTTCACGAGCGGAATCAACGGCGACATGTCGATGGGCGGAAAGACGGGTCTCGCCTTCGACGGCAGCCTCGGAATCGAGTGCGGCCGCCTGAAGACCCTGCACATGCAGTTCGACTACATGCACAGGGCCGTCGAGTACGCCTTCCTGCTCGACTACAGCAGCACCACGAATCTGCTCGCGGGCGGATTCAAGTTCGACTTCGAGCGCAGCACGTCGTGGAAGTTCTTCGGCCACCGCTACAACCGGCATCCGAAGATCAAGATCGCCATGCAGTTCTCGATGAACATCGCCAAGCCGGCATCGACAACCGATGTGACGCTGGGCGGATCGATCAGCGTCTCGGGTGGCAGCGGCGCATTGCAGTGCACGTTCAGTACGTCGGGTGGCGACGACGAGTGCTCGTTCAACTTCCAGATGGGCTCGAAGTACGGGTCCTACAAGTACGCGGACACCTGGTAGCCCGCCGTGCCGTCGCCCATCACCCCAGCAACAGGAAGCAGTCGTCACATGACACGTCGGATCACGAGAGGCACGGCGCTGGTGCTGCCGGCCGTGCTGTTGACCGGGATGCTTGCCCTGGCCGCGGCGGCGGGCGCAGCCGTGGGCACGGCGGACCCGTGCGCAGCGCCGTCGGCATCCGCCGATCCGATTGTGTCTGTGTCTGCGGATCCGATTGCTTCCGAGGCGGCGTCGCCATCTATGGATCCGAGTGCGGTCCCCTCCATCGATCCTTCGGTCTCGCCGTCCCCGGATCCGCTGCTGGCCTCCACCGATCCCGTGCAGACTCGGTCCAAGGGCCTTGTCGCTGCTGAGCCGGTTCCATCGGACTCCGGTGTGCCCACGCCGAGTCCCTGCCCGGATGCGTCGGTGGCACCCCTCGTGGAAGCGATGGTGATCGGCCCGACGCTGACGGTCGTGCCGGACCCGCATGCCCTCGTCTACGGCGATGCCGCGCCGCTCTACACCTTCACTCTCGTCGACAACGCGGTTGCGGGTGCCCCGGTCACCGTGGACCCGACGACGCTGACCACCTACGTCGCGCCGATCTGCTCGACGGAACACACGGTGATCGTCCCGCCAGCGAATACTGATGCTGTCGCGACACAGGAACTGCGCTGGTACACGCCCACGACATCAGTCGCCGAGTCGCCGCTGACGATCACGTGCACCGGTGGATCGGCGGTCGGCTACGCCTTCGATGTCACGACGACGGCGGAACTCACGATCGCCAAGAAGGCGACCACGATCACCGCACCGCCAACTGCTGGCGATATCGCCTACGGGCAGACCCTCCACGATTCGACGTTGACCGGCGGCAGTGGCAGCGTCCCCGGGTACTTCACCTTCCCCCCGGACTCCTGGTCCTACACCCCGCAGGTCGGCACCCAGTCGCACGCGGTTGCCTTCGTTCCTGACCAGTTCGCCGACTACGAGCCCATCGCAACGCCGGTCAACGTCACGGTGACCCAGGCTGCCGCCGTGGTGATCACCCCGCCGACCGCGAGTCCTCTCGTGACGGGGCAGACGCTGGCCTCGTCCGTCCTCACCGGTGGGGTGGCCAGCACCGAGGGCACGTTCGCCTTCACCAGCCCCGCCACGGCACCGGCCGACGGCACAGCGGCCCAGCAGGTGACCTTCACGCCCGCGGACCTGGCCAACTTCACCCCGACCACCGTCAACGTCGATGTCACAGTGGCGCCAGCACCCCTTCATTACACCGTCACGGGGTACCTTGGCCGAGTGCAGATGGGTGCCGTCACGAACATGGTCCGCCCGCGCGTGATGGTGCCGCTCGCGTTCACCATCACCGACGGTGCAACGCCGATCACCGACGTCAGGAAGGTGACGAAGTTCGATCCCGTCGCCATCAGCTGCGAGGCGATCATCGACAACCCGACGGAGGTCTTCCCTTCAGCGACGATCGGTCGGCAGTCACGCCTGGTCTATGACGCGGCTGACGGTCGGTTCGTGCAGTTCTGGAAGGTCCCCGTCACGCGCAACACCTGCTACCAGGTGACGACGACAATCGATCATGGCGACCCGATCGTCGCCTACTTCAAGACGTGGTGAGCATTCGCCCGCACCTGGCGAACCTGCTTCCGGCCGATGCGACTCGTTATCGCGGGTATCGAATCGCCTGGTGGGCAGCGATGGCCTACCTCGTCGTCATCACCGTGCGAAGCCTCATCCACCTGCTCGCCGCCGACGGCGGTGCGCAGAGCATCGCGACCATCGACACGTCTGTCGAGGGCGGGTCGAACATCATCGCCATCTTCGGGCAGTGGGGTGCGATCCAGCTGCTGCTGGCGCTGCTGCTGTGGGTGCTGCTGCTGCGCTACCGCGGGCTGACCCCGCTCGTGCTGCTGGTCTTCCTCATCGAGCCGGTGCTGCGGGGATTCGCCGGACACCTGAAGCCGATCGAGACGATCGGCACAGCGCCGGGTGCTGCGCTGAACTGGTTTGTTGTCCCGCTGATGGCCGTGCTGCTCTGGCTGTCGCTATGTGAAACGGGCCGAGCGACTAGCGAACGTGCTCCCGACGCTCGCTAGCGCGGGGGAGCCGAACCGTGACGGTGAGGCCCTCTCCGGGAGCTGAGTCCAGCGACACGGTTCCTCCATGAGCAAGCGCGATCGACCGGACGATGGCGAGGCCGAGTCCGGTACCCCCGGAAGGCCCGCGTCCCGGGTCGGCACGCCAGAAGCGGTCGAATGCCTGGGCGAGCTGTGCCTCGTCCATTCCGGGCCCGTCGTCACGAACGACGAGGGTGACGTGCGCCCCGGCGTCGTCGTCGGTGCGGATCTCAACGAAGACCGTCGATCCTGAGGGCGTATGGCGGGTGGCGTTGGCGACGAGGTTCGTCACGATCTGACGCAGCGCGGCTGAATCGCCGATGACATGTGGTGCGGTGCTGCCGACAACTGTCAGCTGGACGACGTGGTCGGGGGAGTTCACGGAGAGCGCGGCCACCACATCGGCACTGAGATCACCGAGATCGATCTCGTCGGTGCCGGCAGGGGCGCTTGAGTCCATGCGAGCCAGGGTGAGGAGCTGCTCGACGAGGTCGGTCATGCGGGCCGACTCGAAGCGGATCCGGGTCATCGCGGTGTCGACGTCGGCCCATTCCTGCACTCCGTCGTGGAGATACAGGTCAGCCCAGCCATGGATGGTGGCCAGCGGTGTCCGGAGTTCGTGCGATGCGTCGGCGATGAACGTCCGCATGCGTGCCTCGCTGCCCTCGGCCTGGTCGAAGGCCTCGTTGAGGGCCGTGGAGACCGCGCCGATCTCGGTGTGCTCGTCGGTTACCGGGATGCGCCTGCTCAGATCGCCCTGGCTGATCTCGTGGGCGGTGTCGGCCACGTTTCGCAGGGGGCGCAGGCCGATGCGCAGGATGACGTAGGTCGATGCGATCGCCAGAAGCAGCAGCGCGAGGGCGGTCAGGACCTGTAGCCGAATGAACTGCCGGAGCGCATCGACATTGGCGTAGTTGGTGAACCCGGCGACCACCGACCCGACTGTCGCTGGCATCCCGTCGACGGTCAGGTCCAGCTGGCCCTCGGGGGGAAGTACTCGGCTGATCGCGACGATGCCCTCGCTGCTACCAGGCGCGCTGACGACGGTGGGCTCGCCGCTGAGGCTGGTCGCCGGCGGCATCGCGGGCAGCGGCTCCGTGCCGACATCCGTCGGCAGGTGCTCGAGCAGGAGCTGTCCGTCAGGGTCGTAGAACGCGAAGTACACATAGTCCGGGGACAGGCGGTCGATCTCCGCTGCGTCGAGCCGGCCGAGCTTGTCAGCCTGCAGAACGGCACGAGTGAGGGCGAGTTCGAGGTTCGTCTGGGTGCGGGTCTCGGCCAGCTGGCGAAGGCCCCAGTAGGCGGACATGTCGGCGATGAGGATCGCGACGACCAGGACGAGCAGGGTGCCGATGGCCAACCTGCCGCGCAGGCCGCTGAACGGGCGAGCGCTCATGCGGGTTCGCGAATGACATAGCCGAAGCCCCGCACCGTCTGGATGAGTGGCGTGCCGTGGGCGTCGAGCTTGCGGCGAAGCTGGCTGACGAACTTCTCGACCATGCCGGGGTCACCGGGGAAGTCGTAGTCCCACACCTGCGTGAGGATCTGCTGCTTGGACATCACGCGACCCGCGTTCTCCATGAGCAGCCGCAGCAACTTGAACTCGGTCGGGGACAGATGGATCTCGACACCCGCTCGGGTGACGCGGTGCTGGTCCTCGTCGAGGGCGAGGTCGGCGAGGGCGAGCCGACCGTCGTTGAGCGGCGTGCCCAGGCGTCGTAGCACGGCATTAACGCGGGCGACGACTTCGGCGACGCTGAAGGGCTTGGTGATGTAGTCGTCGCCGCCGAGGTTCAGCCCGGTGAGCTTGTCCGACATCGAGTCGCGCGCGGTGATGAAGACGACGGCGATACTCGGATGGCGCAGTCGCAGCCGATGGCACAGATCGAAGCCCGAGCCGTCGGGGAGCATCACGTCGATGAGGGCGAGTTCGGGCTCCATGCCGTCTGCGACGTCGAGGGCCTCTTCACATGATCCGGCCGTCGCGCACTCGAACCCGGCCACGCGCATGGTGCGGCTGAGCAGTTCGGCCAGTGACGGCTCATCGTCGACGACCAGAACCCGGGCCCGCCAGGCGGATCCCAGGGCCTCTTCTCCGATGGGTCGCGGCCGGGAGGTCCCCCGGGTCCTGGTCTGCTTCACGCCTCAGTGTGACGTACTCGGGAGGCGGCAAACCTTCCCGTTCCCTGAAGGTTTGCTCCCGGTTTATCAAACGGAGGCGATGCCTTCCAGGAGGACGACGACGCCGATCACGGTGATGACGATCGACATGATCACGGCGTTGTTGCGCTCGAGCCAGTCCCGCGCGACCGTGAGGGGCCGCAGGATGCGCTCCCCGAGGATCACGTAGAGGACAACGGGGATCGCGACGCTCAGGGACGCGACGATCGTGAAGGCGGCGATCGCTGTCGCGGCGGAGGCCGTCGACAGTTCCGCGGCTCCGATGGCCAGACCACCGGCGGCGGACAGCAGCAGGATCTTCGGATTGGCCAGTGCGAGCACGAGGGCCAGCCCCAGGGCCTTACCCGGGGTGGCGGCGCTGATCGACCGCATCCAGGCCGGCTGGGGCTTCGGCGTGCGCCGGCCGAGCCACTGCTTGATGCCGAGCACGATCAGCGCCACGCCGGCCACGATGCGCAGCCACGAGACCCAGGTGGGGGTGTCCCGGTAGTTGTCCAGGACGGTGGCGAGCAGGGTGAAGGCGGTCGTCGCGGCGGCGATGCCGACGAGCCAGCCGGCCAGGAACACCGAGCTGGCCGCCTTTGCCCGAGGGGTGAACAGCAGCAGGATCGCCGGGATGATCGTGAACGGTGATGCGGCGATCGCCAGCGCGAGCGGTAGTACCTCGGCCAGCACCAGTCCCATTTGTCCATTCTGCCGTGTCCCGGACCTGCCGTGTTCGGATACCGGTCGGATTTGTCGCCCCAGTAAGGCTGGGTCATCATGTGACGGATGATGCGCACGGGGCGAGGCCACAGTCGACGGTCCGCCGGACTCACCGTCATGGTGGCCGGTGCGGTCGCGGGTGCGCTGCTGCTCACGCCGGTCGCCCAGGCGGCCGACGGCGACCCGGTGCCGACCCCCACGGACTCCGCAGCCCCGGTAGCCCCGACCCCGACCGATCCGGCCGCACCCGCCCCGACCGATCCGGCCGCACCCGTCGAGCCCGCCCCGGATCCCAATGCCCTGCCGCC
>CAJAKT010000237.1 GCA_903940375.1 uncultured bacterium
CAGTAACCGTGAACCGGTGAGCTCACCACGCGTGTCCTCTGTGGCGAACGGCACCAGTCGCTGACGGATGTCGACCATCTTGCTCATGCTCGTCCGCACGTTGCTCGCCCCGGCAATCAGGCGCGCAAGCTTCGCGTCCCCCTGATGACCCGTGTCAAGGCCGACCTCCTGACCGGCGGATACCCGGTAATCGATGACAAGCGCGTCGTCGAGGAGCAGCTGCTCCCGCGCCACCGCGACGAGGCTCCACCAGCGATCATGCAGCCAGCCAGTCGGGATGTAGACATCGGTGAATGCCGTGCGGCGCACTGCGCTGGCGCCGCCGGTTGCGACGGACCGGCGCAGCACCGTGCTCATCTGCTCCGCCGGTGTCATGTCGTTGAAGCCTGCCCGAACGGGGAAGGTCGTGCGCAGGGTGCCGCCTTCCGGCTGCCCGTCCTCGTCGACGAGCCGGCCATCGGATGCCAGCATCGCGACCTCGGGCCTCGCCTCGAGGATCTCCGCCTGGTGGCTGATGCGATCGGGATGCCAGATGTCGTCATGATCGCCGAGAATGACGATGTTACCCGGCTCACATGCCTGTACGCCCTGCCGGAAGTTGTGCGCGATGCGTGTGGTGCGGTCTTCGGACGCTGCTGTCGAGGGGATAACCGTCACCCGGTCGCCCAGAAGCTCCACGACCCATTCCCGGGTGCCGTCAGTCGAGGCATCGTCGATGACCACGATCGAATCCGGCAGCCGGTCCTGTGCCGTGATGCTGGCCAGCGTCGCGTCGATCCAGCGCATGGAGTTGTGCGTCACGACCAACGCCACCACGCGAGTCATCGTCGCGACCTCCTGCTCGTCGCCAGTCGCTGGATCAGGGCCTCATAATCGTCGGTCACAGTGTCCCACTGATAGGCGTCACGGATGCGCTGTTGCCCCAGCGCCCGCAGCTCATCCAGTCGTCCGTCGTAGGTACCCGCGGCTATCCCGTCGACGATCTCCGTGAGCGCATCGGCATCCGCCCAGAGGAGGGCCTGACCCGCGGTGACCTCCCGGTTGAACTCCACGTCGTAAGCCAGCACGGGCGCGCCCGCTCCCATCGCACGCAACAGCGACGGATTCGTTCCGCCCACCGAATGACCGTGAATGTAGGTACGGCAGTGGCCGTACAACTGGTCGAGCAACTCCTGGTCGTAGATGCCTCCGGTGAACCGGATCCGCGGATCATGACGCGCGGCCTCGTGCACCTTGTCGACGTACCACTGCGAGTACGGCGCACTGCCGACGACGACGAGCGGACGGGTCTCACCACTCTCGCGATAGGCATGCACCGCATCGAGCACGTGGTTCTCCGGCTCGAAGCGTGCAACCACGAGGTGAAAGCCCTGGGACGTCAGATCGAGCTCGCCAAGCCGATCACCTGCCGGGTCGATGACGTCGGCACCGTAGGGGATCACCACGCAGGTGCGCCCGTACTCACGCTCCACGTGATCAGCAATGGCTTGCGCATCGGCGATGACCTCGCGGCCCCACTTGACCGAAGCGCGCTCTGCCCAGCGGTAGTACTTCGCACCCGCACCGCGCCACTTCTCGCGCTTGGACTCCAGGCCGTCGAGGTGGATGGCGGTGGGGATCCCGGCGAGCGCAAGCGGCTTGAGCATGGGGGCGTTGCCGGCATTCAGCAGCAGCACGACATCGGGATGGTCGCGGACGATCGCGTGCACCGTGCTTGCCGCCGTGTGCGAGAGGGTCTCGGCCATCCGATGCCTCAGCGCGGGCGCGTTCACCAATTTCATGCCCTGGTACTCGGTGATGGTCTGGCCCGGGTTGCGGCAGTAGACCGTGACGTCATATCCGCGAGCGACGAGACGCCGGCCGATCTCCTCCACAGCGGTCTCGAAGCCACCGTAGAGGGCAGGTACGCCGCGCGTGCCCATCATGGTGACCTTCACGTCACCACCGTACCCACAGTCCTCGTCGCAGATCCCCGACGCTGTCCACTGGTAACCTCCCCGCGTGCAGGTGACTCCGTTGTCGATCGAGGGCGTGTGGTCCTTCACGCCCGTCCTCCGCCCCGACGAGCGCGGGGTTTTCCTCGAGTCGTACAAGGCATCCACCCTTGAAGAGGCCATCGGGCACCCCTTCACCCTTCAGCAGATGAACATCTCGTCCTCCCGCAAGGGCACCGTCCGTGGCATCCACTTCGCCGACGTGCCTCCCAGCCAGGCCAAGTACGTCCAGTGCTTCGCCGGCCGCATCCTCGATGTCGTCGTCGATATCCGGGTCGGGTCACCGACCTTCGGGCAGTGGGACGCCATCGAACTCGATGACACGACCCGCACCGGCCTGTACATCTCCGAGGGCCTCGGCCATGCGTTCTGCGCGCTGACGGACGAGGTGACCGTCGGCTACCTGTGCTCCGAGCCCTACTCGCCCAGCCGCGAGCATGGGGTCCATCCGCTCGACCCGGCGCTCGGACTGCCCTGGCC
>CAJAKT010000238.1 GCA_903940375.1 uncultured bacterium
CAGGGAGACCAGACATGAGCATTCCTCGCTCGGCAGATGACCTGCTGATGTCCGCTCGACGCAGCCTCACGGAGGCGAGCATCGCGACGACCGCGGGCGAGCGCTATGCCGCGGCGCATCTAGCGGCCTTGCGCGCTGCCGCTGCCGTCCTCGCAGCCCGGAGTCGACCGGCATCGCGCCGGTCGCGGGTGATGAGCGTGTGGGTGGTCACCCCCCAGGTCGCCCCGGAGCTCGGCGAGTGGGCCGCCTTCTTCGCCGCGGGCGCACGCAAGCGAGCTGCCGCCGAGGCGGGACTGGACTGCGTCGCGCATCGGGAGGCCGACGACCTCGTCCGGGACGCGGATGCCTTCATCGCCCGGGTCTGTGAGTTCCTCGACGTGCCCTACCAGTCCGCGATGGGCAGTGCTCTGCTGCACGTCGGCTAGCGCATCACCTCAGTCTCGGTCGGCGGTGCCTCCCGCTGGCCAGTCGATCGCGGGGCGGGGGCTCGGCATTCCTGTGACACGTCGAGCCCCCGTCCCTGCGTCCCGATCCCACGTCCGCTTCCGCTGGACTCCCCACTCCCGCTGCGCCCACCCCCCAGGACCCCCATGACCTTCAGCCATCTGCACGTGGCATCCGGGTACTCCCTGCAGTACGGCACCGCCACCCCGCAGGCTCTCGCCGACCGGGCCGCCGAGCTCGGTCAGCCGATCATGGGCCTGACCGATCGCGACGGCCTGTACGGCGCGGTCCGGTGGGCACTGGCCTGTCGGTCGGCCGGGATCAGCCCTGTCCTCGGCGTGGACCTGGTGATGGCGGAGACCACCCCGGTGGCTCGACCGACCGGTTCGACGGCGGTCCGACGCACTCCGGCACACGGTGGTCGGTGGATCGACGAGGAGCAGCCGCGGGTGCTGCTGCTGGCAACGAATGCGACCGGTTGGGCCTCCCTGTGCCGGCTGGTGTCCGCCGCGCATATGGGGGACCACACCGAGCGCGGTCTGCCCCGGCTGACCTGGGCCGTGCTGCGCGAGCATCACGAGGGGGTCGTCGCACTGCTGTCCGCCGACTCCGAGGTCGGTCGACTGATCGCGACACAGCGCACGCACCGGGCCGCGGCGGCGGCCCGTCCGTGGCGGGCGATCTTCGGTCCCCGGCTCGGCATCGCCGTCACCTCGCATCGCACGGCTGGCCGGCATCGCCATGCCACGGCCACCGCGGCAGCCATGCTCGGCTGGGCGCGGCAGGAGCAGTTGCCCGTCGTCCTCACCAACGCCGTGCGCTATCTCCAGCCGGCTGGGGCGCGGGTGGCCGATGTGCTCGACTCGGCGCGGCGGCTGGTCCCGTTGGCCTCCCGTCATATCGCCCCGGACAACGGCGAGGCCTTCGTCAAGGATGCGCAGCAGATGGCGCAGGTCGCCGACGAGATCGCCACCGCGGCCGGTGAGCGCGATGGTCGGCGGCTGCTCGCCGACACCCAGCGACTGGCCGAGCACTGCGCCCTCGACCCGGCAGCCGACCTCGGCCTCGGCGAGGTGTTCGTGCCGGAGCTCGACGTGCTGCTGCGGGCGCCGGTGCCGGCCGGGGAGGCGGTCGCGCAGGCCAATGCCCTGCTTCGTGATCGCTGCGAGTCGACGATTCCGCAGCGGTATCCGCGGGCCGACGATCGTCGGCAGGCCGTCGAGCGGCTTGAGGATGAACTGTCGACCATCACGTACCTGGGGTTCGCCGGCTACTTCCTCACCGTCGCCGAGGTCGTCACGCTGATCCGCGCAC
>CAJAKT010000239.1 GCA_903940375.1 uncultured bacterium
ACCTCGTCGAAGGTCTTCTTGTTCTTCTCGCTCTCGAGGAAGACGGCGACGGAGCCGGAGTCGCTGTGCATCCACTGGATCTGCTCGGCCGACGAGGTCTCGTATACGGGGACGCTCACGGCGCCGGCGTACCAGATCGCGTAGTCGACGAGGGTCCACTCGTAGCGCGTGCGGCTCATCACGCCGATGCGCTCGCCGGGCTCGACGGCGTTGGCGACGATGCCCTTGGCGACGGCCTTGACCTCGTCGAGGAACTGCTGGGCGGACATACCCACCCAGGCGTCGCCGCGGGGCAATGACAGGGCGATGTGGTCCGGCGTCTTCTCGGCGTTCTCGACGATGTGGTCGACGAGGCTGCCGTGGGTCGGGGACGTAACGACGGCTGGGACGGAGAATTCGGTTCGCATACTTGCACCGTAGGACACATCGCCCCGTCCCGCGACCGATTCTGCCTGCTCGGCCGGCCCTGGCCACCCGTGGGATATTGGCCCCGTGGCCAGTGTGGAGTTCAGCGACGAGACGGTTATCGCCGCACGTCGTGAGGTGATTGCCGCGGCCGTGTCGGACCGCTCCCGCTGGGTGGCCTGGTGGCCCGAACTCGAGCTGGCGGTCGTCCTCGATCGGGGACTCTCGGGGATCCGCTGGTCGGTGGCCGGCCCGCTCGTCGGCACGAGCGAGGTGATCCTCGTCGAGCAGCAGGACGCGGTCCTGGTCCGATATGCGCTGACGGCTGATCCCACCGAGCCGGGCTCACGGACAACCCCGCGCCGGATACCGGATTCACCACGCGGGCGGCGCGAACTGGACAGCCTCGAGCGCAGGCACGTCGTGACCTGGAAGAGCGTGGTCTGGGCGCTGAAGGACGAGTTCGAGGCGGGGTCGTAGCCGCTGTGCGATTGCATGTGGTCAGCGATGTGCACGGTGCCGCTGAAGAGCTGAGCCGGGCAGCGGACGGCAGCGATGTCTTCGTCTGCCTCGGCGATCTCATCCTGTTCCTCGACTACGACGATCCCTCGCGCGGGATCTTCGCTGACCTGTTCGGCGTGGAGCATGCCCGCGCCTACATCGAGGCACGTACGGCGAACCGATTCGCTGAGGCACACGAACTGAGCACTGCCGCGTGGGCACGGCTGGGCGTGTCTGGTTCCGAGGAGCGATGGGCCCTCATGAGCGCTCGGGTCGAGGTGCAGTACCAGGAGTTGTTCGACGCGATGCCGACGCCGGCGCTGCTGACGTACGGCAATGTCGACGTACCGAGCCTGTGGCCCGCCTATCTGCGCGAGGGCCACCGGGTTCTTGATGCGGAGGTTGTCGAGGTCGACGGGATGCGGTGGGGCTTCGTCGGGGGTGGGCTCGTCAGCCCGATGCGGACTCCGTACGAGCTCACCGAGGCCGACTATGCCGAGCGGATCGCCTCGCTCGGTCCCGTAGACATCCTGTTCACGCACATCCCGCCGGCAATCCCGGAACTCATCTATGACGTGGCCGCGCGCCGGTTCGAGGTGGGCAGCCGTGCCGTGCGCTCCTACATCGATGAGTACCAGCCGCGGTTCCATCTCTTCGGGCACATCCACCAGCCGCTCGTCCGGCGGACCCGGGTCGGCCGCACGGAGTGCATCAATGTGGGGCACTTCCACGGGACGGGCCGGCCCTTTGTGCTGGACCTCTGAGGATGACCTCGCGCGGGCGGTAGCCTTCGGCCATGGCCGACCAGACCCAGTCCAGCATCGTGATCGATGCCAGCCCAGCCGCCATCATGACCGTGATCGCCGATCTCAAGTCCTACCCCGACTGGAGCGACGGCATCAAGGAGGTGACCGTTCTCGCCGTCTTCGAGGACGACAACCGGCCCGCTGATGCGCGCTTCAATCTGGCCTCGGGGGCGATCAAGGACATCTACGAGCTTGAGTACGACTGGGACGGCGACCACAAGGTGTCCTGGACGCTGACCAAGGGCGACATGCTCACGGCCATGGACGGGGTCTATGAGCTGACGGACAACGGCAACGGGACCACGACCGTCGACTACCGGCTCTCCGTCGACGTGAAGATCCCGATGATCGGCATGATCAAGCGCAAGGCCGAGAAGGTCATCGTCGATACCGCCCTGAAGGGCCTGAAGAAGCGTGTTGAGTCGGGCCCGGCTGATCCTGCTTAGCGGCATCGCGGGCGCCGGTACCACCACGATCACCGCGGCCACGGCCGCCGCGCTGCAGGCTGAGGGCCTGCGGGTCGAGGTCATCGACGTCTCCGAGCCGCAGGCGCCCGATCAGTCCGTTGTCGCTGGCATCTCGCTGAGCCTGGGCCAGGTCTTTGCCGAGGTGGGCGCTGATCCGTTGCTGGCGGAGGCCTGGACGTCTCTGCCCGCAGTCGCGTACCTGTCCTCACTCACCCGCATCGTGGCAGCCCTCGACGACGCGAGTATCGACGCCGTCGTCGTGGACGCGGGCGATCATCGTCTGGCCCGGGAACTCGTGGACCTGCCGGCCGTTCTGCTGCGGCTGCTCGATGCCGTGCTGACGCCCAGACTCGCCATGCTCAGGCCATCCGGTGGGGTCGGTTCCCGTGGCGATGCGCCCCTCTTCGAGGCCCTGTCTGCGGTGCGGGCCGCTGTCCTGCGAATGACGACCGCGCTGGCCCATCCGGCCACCACGATCCGGCTCGTCACGGCTCCCGAGCAGGGTGCGGCCGATCGCACGGAGCGGGCGGGTGCGGCATTCGCGATGCTGGGCGTGGGCGTTGACGGAGTCATCGTGAATCGGTTCCCGCGCAAGGCGGACGGCGCCTCGAAGGGTGCGATCGCCAGGGCTGAGGCGATCCGCGTCGGGCTCGAGAGCCGCCTGGGTGGAGTTGCGGTCTGGTCATCCACGTCGAAGCTGCGCCCGGTTCCGAAGGGCAGGTCCGCGCTCGGCCCGCTGGAACGCGTGGCGGTGCTCGATGCCGAGCAGCTGACCGTCCGCGTCGGCGAGGAGGATTTCGCCATGGAGCTGCCCCTGGCTCCGGCAGCACGGCAGGCGGCGACGGTCGGCGTGCAGGCCGACAGCCTCGTGGTCGCCTTCGACGGTGTGCTCCGGTGGATTGACCTTCCGCCCGTCCTTCGTCGCTGCATCGCAACGCATGCCGACCGCACGCCAGCCGGCCTGCGCCTGACCTTCGTGCCGGACCCCGCCGCGTGGCGCGAACCGGTGGTTGCATCGTGAGCGGCGACGGCGCGGGTCGCACGCCGTGGTGGTACTCAGGGTCCGACGACGCGGAGCCCGTGAACGAGCCTGCAGCAGCACCAGAGTCGGCCGGGATGGACTGGTCGGCGCTGATGGTAGGGGCACAGCGCATGGTCGACTGGGCATCGGAGAAGGTGATGGCCCCGCACGCCGACCATGGGGATCCGTCTGCTCATCCGGACTGCATGGTGTGTCGCACTCTCCTACTCGTCGGCGGTACCGAGCGAGGCCCCGCTGCCGCGTCGGCTGATCCGCCGGAGGCACCCGAGCCGATCCGCTGGCTGCCGATCCGCGGCTAGGCTGTCCGTCGTGGGTATGAGCATCGGCGTCGACATCGGGGGCACCAAGATCCTCGCTGGCACGGTCACGGAGACCGGCGAGGTCGTCTCGACGGCTCGCCGTCCTACCCCGCGCAACGACGCGAACGATGTCCTCGATCTGGTTGCCGATGTGGTCAACGAACTCGTCGCCGGGACGGACGAGCCCCTCGACGGTGTTGGCCTCGGCGTTGCCGGGCTCGTCGATGCCGAGCGTTCCAAGGTCTACTTCGCACCCAACCTGCGCTGGTCTCAGGTGCCGGTCCGCGTTCTCCTCGAGGCCGCGACCGGGCTGCCTGTCGTTGTCGAGAACGACGGCAACGTTGCTGCCTGGGGCGAGTACCGCTTCGGTGCCGGTCGCGACTCGGGCGACCTGACTCTCGTCACCGTCGGCACGGGTATCGGTGGCGGCATCGTCATCAACGGCGGGCTCTTCCGCGGCGCGCACGGCGTGGCCGGGGAGATCGGGCACATCAATGCCGTTCCTGACGGCCGGCCCTGCGGCTGTGGCCGCAATGGCTGCCTCGAGCAGTACGCCAGCGGCAACGCGCTCGTGCGCGAGGCTCGGCTGCTCGCAGCTGAGCGTCGCTCGGAGGCCGGGGTTCTCCTCGCACTTGGCGACGGCACGCCAGAAGGCGTGCAGGGCGTGCACATCACTGAGGCTGCGCGGGCGGGTGACCCTGTCGCCATGGAGGCCTTCGCCGTGGTGGGCACGTGGCTCGGACGTGGTCTGGCCGACCTGGCCGCCGTGCTGGACCCCGAGGTCTTCGTGATCGGCGGCGGCGTGTCCGATGCGGGTGACCTGCTGCTGGCCAGTGCGCGTCAGACCCTCGCGGACAAGCTCATCGGCCAGCAGAACCGGCCTGCTCCGCTGGTCAGGGTCGCGGAACTCACGAACCGTGCCGGCCTCATCGGTGCTGCTGACCTGGCCCGCCAGCCGCGCTGATCGACGCAGGGCACCACCGTTGCACTGCTAACGGCACCACCGGTGCACCGTTACACGACGGCGCCGTTGTCCTCGTCGTCGTCCCGATCCTTCATCCGTGCGACGAGTGCGACGAAGCCGCCGACGGTCACCAGCACGCCGAGGGTTGCCAGCCAGCTGTCCCAGCCCAGCAGGTTCGAGGTCATGATCAGCAGAGGCCCGCCGAGCACTGCCCCCCATGAGAATCGACCGATCGTGTCGGCCGGGCGCGGCAGCGGCGGCGGGTGCGGAGGCTCGTAGCCCTCCTCCTCGTCGTCGATGTCGACCGGGTCGGCAAGCGGGTCCGGATGGTCGCCTTCCGCCTGCAGGGCAGGTAGGGACGACTCCTTGGGGAACTGCGGCCCGAGGTCGATCTGTCCGCTCAGGTCGGCGACGATCGCATCCCAGGCACGCTGCTCGTGCTCGGGGAGGTCGGAGTCGCGTTCGGTCACGCGATGAGTCGCCGCACGAACGCGATGCTGTCGCGCACGATGACGGCTGCGTCGTAGTCGAGTGTTGCGACGTGGAAGGAGTCCATGAGCACGACTTCCGCCACGTCCGTCGATGAGACATGTGAGAGCACGAACTCCGCATTGGACGGCTCGACCACGTGGTCCTGTGCACTGCGGAAGAGCAGCAGCGGCTGCGTCACCTTGGCGATGTCCGTCTTGACGAGCTTCCACAGGTGCGAAAGCGAGTGCGCGGCCTTGAGCGGGATCTTGGTGTAGGCGCCTTCGTCCTGATCGGGCTTTGCGATGTCATTGGAGATGCCCGGGAAGGACGGCACGAACTTCTGCAGGAAGGGCAGCAGGAAGCGGTCGGGTCGCTCGCTGTGGACGGCCGGATTGACGAGGACGATGCCGGTGATCGCGTCACCGTGCTCCTCCGCGAGTCGCAGTGTCAGTGAGCCGCCCATCGACAGGCCCATCACGAAGACGTGTGAACTGCGCCCCTGCAGTTCGCGGAGATGGCGGTCGACCTCTGCGTACCAGTCCTGCCAGGTCGTGCGGTTCATCTCCTGCCAGGTCGTGCCGTGGCCGGGGAGCCGCGGGACGCGGACCGTCCAGCCCTGCTCGCCGAGTTCCTGCGCCCATGGTGTGACGGACTTGGGGGAGCCGGTGAAGCCGTGCAGGACGAGGATGCCGACCTCGTCGCCGTCGATGCTCCAGGGCTCGGCCCCGGGTACGAGTGCCATGCGGATCCTTTCCTGCAGGGTCGCCTGTCGATCGGCTCGCCCACTAGTCTGCCACCGGAAGGAGGGACGCTGATGCTGTACTGGTTCCTGAAGCACATCGTCGTGGGGCCGTGGCTGCGCGTCCTGTTCCGGCCCTGGGTCGAGGGCGTGGAGCATGTCCCCGAGCAGGGTGCCGCGATCTTCGCCAGCAACCACCTGTCCTTCTCCGACTCCTTCTTCTTCCCCCTCGTCGTCAAGCGACCGATCACGTTCCTGGCGAAGAGCGACTACTTCACCGGTTCGGGCATCAAGGGCTTCTTCACCAAGGCCTTCTTCGCCGGTGTCGGCCAGGTGCCCGTCGACCGCTCGGGTGGCCGCGCATCGGAGGCGGCGATGCGCACAGGGCTGCGGATTCTCGCGGAGGGCAAGTGCCTGGGCATCTACCCGGAGGGCACCCGCTCACCCAATGGCACGCTCTACCGCGGCAAGACCGGTGTCGCCCGGATGGCGATGGAGGCCAAGGTTCCGATCATCCCGATCGCG
>CAJAKT010000240.1 GCA_903940375.1 uncultured bacterium
TGACCGCACGGCGGGACGCTTCGGCGCCGCCCTGCGCACCTACCGCAGCCTGGATGACACCTACGTCGCGATGGCCGCGCGCGACCGCTGCACGGTTGCCGTCGTCGGGACCGATCTGCTGGCCGACGAGGTCTGTGCAGCGCTCGACGCCGCCGGGCTGACCCTGACCGACAGGTCCGACGCCACCCTGACGGTCCTCGCGGATGCCCGGCACCCCGACGTGCCGACCCAGTTCGATCACGAGGCCCAGCAGGGACCGCACTTGCCCGTCAGTGTGCTCGGCGAGCGCGCGACCGCGGGGCCGCTCGTCATCCCCGGGCGAACTGGGTGCCTTCGCTGCGCCCACCTGCATCGCCGGGATGCCGATGCCGCCTGGCCGCTGCTTGCGGTGCAGTGGGCTCAGTCACTCGCCGGTACGTCCTGCCGACCCGTCGATCCCCTGCTCGTCCGGCTCGCCGCGGCGCACGCGGTCCTGCTCATCCGGATGTGGGTCGATGCTCCCCAGCGAACGGAGGACTGGGCCGGCTTCGCCATCGACCTGCGACTACCAGCGGGGCAGACAACGCGGGTCGCCCGCCCGGCCCACCCGCTCTGCGGATGCCGCTGGCCACAGGGGTGAACCGGGCGCGGCCTCGCGCGCAGCACGGGTTCAGGTGACAATGGCCTCGTGCCCGAGATCCCGAAGTTCGCGCTGACGCGCAGCGTGAAGATCGCCGCGCTGCCCGCGACGTACGCGGGCCGTCAGGCATGGGGATTCGGCAAGCGGCTCGGTGGCAAGCCAGCGGAAGCCGTCACAGCGGAGCTGCAGGCGCGCACAGCAGAGCAGATGTTCAAGGTCCTCGGCGAGCTCAAGGGCGGGGCCATGAAGATGGGCCAGGCCATGAGCATCTTCGAGGCCGCGATGCCCGAGGAGGTTGCCGGGCCCTACCGGGCTGCGCTCACCAAGTTGCAGGAGGCCGCTCCTCCGCTCCCCGCGGAGTCAATCCACGCGATCCTGGCGGACGAGCTCGGCGAGGACTGGCGAACCCGCTTCGCGGAGTTCAACGACCAGCCTGCCGCCGCCGCATCGATCGGTCAGGTGCACAAGGCGGTGTGGCACGACGGTCGCGTCGTCGCCGTGAAGGTCCAGTACCCCGGTGCCGACAAGGCCTTCATCTCCGATCTCAAGCAGATGACCCGCATGGGCCGGATGTTCTCCTCCCTGGTTCCCGGCATGGACATCAAGCCACTGCTCGAGGAGCTCAAGGATCGCGCGATCGAGGAACTGGACTACCTGCGCGAGTCGCGGAACCAGCGGGCGTTCGCGGCCGCATTCGAGGGCGACCCGGAGTACGTCATCCCGCACGTGCTCGCGGCCGCGCCGCACGTCATCGTCTCCGAGTGGGTCGATGGCCGACCGCTGTCGTCCATCATCACCGACGGCACTCCGGAGGAGCGCGACCGCGCGGGAGAGCTGTACGAGCGATTCCTGCTCGCCGGTCCGGCCCGCGCCGGGCTGCTGCACTCCGACCCGCATCCCGGCAACTTCCGGATCACGCCCGAGGGCAAGTTCTGCGTTCTCGACTTCGGTGCCGTGGCGGAACTGCCGGATGGACTGCCGACAGCAATGGGCACCCTGCTGCGCATCGCGCTGTCCGGTGATGCCGAGACCGTCATGCAAGGCCTGCGTGACGAGGGCTTCGTGCGCCCCAATGTGGAGGTCGACCCCGAGCAGGTGCTCAACTACCTCGACCCGTTCGTCGAGCCGGCCCGCCACGAGACCTTCCACTTCAGCCGCGACTGGATGCGCGGCCAGTTCACGCGGATGAACGACATCCGCAACCCCGACTTCAACATCGGCTTCAAGCTCAATCTGCCGCCGTCTTATGCCTTGATCCACCGCGTGTGGCTGGGCAGTATCGGCGTGCTGTGCCAACTCGATGCGACGGTGCCGATGCGCGCCGAGCTCGAGCAGTGGGTCCCGACCTTCAGCGCTGCGGAATAGCACCGATCCGTCGCCTGAAGACGCCGAACGGCCCGTTGTGGTCGGGTTGAGCGCAGCGAACTCGACCACA
>CAJAKT010000241.1 GCA_903940375.1 uncultured bacterium
CTGTCATCCCGCTGGACGCAGACCGGATGCACCGTGCCGACCCGGCGATGGTCGAGGTGATCCTCACCTATGTGGCCGAACGCCTGCTCACGCCCGAGGTGCCCCTGGATGGCCTGGCCGATCGCGAGCATCTGGACGAGGTGCTCGCCGGGCTCATCACGGAGGAGGGCCACGACTTCCAGAAGGTGCTCGACATCTATGCCGATCACCTGGCGCTCACCGTGCTGTCCGCCGACAGCCCACGGATGTTCACCTTCATCCCATCGGCCCCGACCAAGGCCTCGCTGCTGTTCGACATGGTGGTCTCAGCCGCGTCCCTCCAGGGGATCTCATGGTTCGAGGCGGCCGGTGCGGTGATGGCGGAGAACCAGGTGCTGCGCACACTGGCGGATATCGCCGGCCTGCCCGCATCGGCTGGCGGTGTCTTCGTGTCCGGTGGCTCGGCCGGGAACCTGTCAGCGCTCGTCGTCGCCCGTGACACGCATCGCCGTCGGCGGGCAGAGGCGGGCCTGCCGGAGATCCCGCTACGCGTCGTCGTCAGCGACCAGGCGCACTCGTCGATCACCAACACGCTCAACATCACCATGATGTCCGCGCTTGTCGTCGACACCGCCGACGGGGTTCTCACCGGCGCGGCCCTGCGCGCGGCTCTTGAGGGGCGTGACGACCTCGACGATGTCTGCGCGGTTGTTGCAACGACGGGCACGACTAACGCCGGCATCATCGATGATGTCGCGGGCATCGGGGCGGTTGCTCGTGAGCGCGGCTGGTGGCTGCACGTGGACGGTGCGTACGGAGGGGCAGGCATGCTCGCGCCGGAACTTCGTCATCGTTACGTCGGCATCGAGTCGGCCGATTCGATTGTCATGGACCCGCACAAGTGGTGGTTCGCGCCATTCGACTCCGCTGCGTTGCTGTATCGCGACCCGCGGCTGGCCAAGGCCGTACACACCCAGGACGCGTCATATCTCGATGTCATTCACGAGCACGACGACATCAACCCGAGTGATCTCGCCTATCACCTGACCCGGCGTGCGCGTGGGCTGCCGCTGTGGTTCTCCATGGCCGTGCACGGCATCGGCGCGTACCGCGAAGCAGTGCAGCATTCGCTCGAGATGGCGCGCTACGCGGCTGCGCGCATCGCCGCCCGCCCCGACTGCGAGCTGATCCGCGAGCCCGACCTGTCGGTGCTGCTGTTCTGTCGTCTCGGGTGGGGGCATGCGGAGTACGACGCGTGGTCACGACGGCTGCTCGAGTCGCAGCGGGCATTCGTCACGTCGAGCGGCTGGCGAGGTGAGACGGTCGGCCGGCTGGTCTTCCTGCATCCGGCCACCACGACCGACATGATCGACGAGGTCATCGCAGCGCTCGACTGACGGTGGAGTTGAATGACGAAGTGTTCACCCTTCTGGCCCTGGTGGTGCCCCTCGGTATCGCCGCAGCCATCACCCCGACGCTGATCGCGATGCAGTTGCTCGTCGTGGCAGGGGGAACGCACTGGCAGCGGCGCTCGCTAGCCGTCATCGCGGCAAATGCGATCGCTTTCGGGATCGTGATCGCGCTGGTCACCTTCGGCTTCGCTCAGTTGCCGGATGCTGGCACGGGCGGCGGCGGCACACTCGATGCAGTGATCCGCATCGCTGCGGGTGGTGTCCTTGCTCTGGCATCGATCTGGTTCTTCGTGCCACACCCGGAGATGGCGGAGCGGGTGCGCACGTCTCTCGAGGCACGGATGTCCCATGCGTCGATCTGGGTCTTCTTCGCGCTGGCGTTCTACTTCAGCATCACAGACCTGTCGTCCTACCTGGTGCTCCTGCCGGCGCTGCACGACATCACGGCCTCGAGCATTGCGGTCGGCGAGAAGGCTGTGGTGCTCGCCGTGGTGCTGTTCCTGGCGTTGCAGGCGACGATCCTTCCGCCGCTGGTGCGACTGGTGGCCGGCGAGCGGGTGGTGCCCAGCCTTAACCGCATCTACCGATGGGTGATGCTCAACCAGTTCCCGATCGTCGGAGCGGTCTGCGCCGCTGTCGGCGTATTCCTGCTCGTCACGGGAATGGTCCGGCTCGGATGAGCCGGACCATTCGTCGTGCGTTGCGCTTCGTACGCTGATCGTGTCGATCAGCCGGTGAGACCGGACTTCTTGAGCGCCTTCCAGGCGAGCGGCAGCAGCCCGGCCGCGGCCAGGAGCTTGATGGCATCGCCGACGATGAAGTCCTTGACTCCGTAGGCCCACGCCGAGTCGGCGCCGAACCACGGGATGCCCAGGTCGAACTTGAGCCAGGTGGCGCCGATCGCGTAGATGATGACGCTGCCGAGGAGCATGAGGCCGATGGAGCGGATGAACGAGCGCGTTGCGCCGTGCTCAGCAATCCGTCCGACGATGAAGGCCGCGACGATGAAGCCGATCACGTAGCCGAAGGCCGGGCCACCGAAGCCGCTGGCGCCCTTGGCGAACCACGGCATGCCCACGGAGCCGAGCAGTGCGTAGAGGGCCATGGCGGCCGCGCCACGCAGGGAGCCGAGGGCTCCGGCTGCGAGGATCACGGCGAAGGTCTGCAGCGTCAGCGGCACGGCCGGGTTCCAGGGCAGGTAGAAGGCGATCTGGGCCGAGAGGCCCACGAACGCAGCGCCACCGGCGACCAGGACGGCATTGCGGACAGCCGAGCGGCCGAAGACATCGGCGAGCACGCGGGGTTGTGGGGCGGCAATGGCCATGATTCCTCCGAGACTGGGGGTGACGCGACGCGAGAACCCTATCGAAATGCCCGGAGTGCCGTTGCTGCTGCGGCACCCGTTGCGGTTATCCTCATCACACGTGCACATGATCGTGTGGGTACTTCTTTGAGAACGCTGGGGAAGGC
>CAJAKT010000242.1 GCA_903940375.1 uncultured bacterium
CGCTGCGCGTGCTCGCGCCAAGGACGCCACCAGCTAGCTCTCTCCGTTGAACGGCGGCTTGTGGGGGTGAATCCGGGCCGGATCACCCCCACACCCCGCCGCTCAACGACTGTGCACAGGGACGCGATCCCGTTGGCGACCGTCCCCAGGAGCCACGTCCCTGCTGCCTGACCGCACGACCGTCCACTAGCCACAGGGCATGGACCCTTCACCCGTTGAACCCGCCCCACCCAACGCCTTCACCGTGACGGCTGAGGGCACCTCCGATCTCACCCGCGAGCAGACCCGATCGGCCCGATTCGTCGCGCCATCCCGGGGAGTCCGGTACCCGTTCGCGACATCCGACGTCCGCCGATCGCGCGCAGCAGCGGCGCTGCTCGGGTCACGGGTCGGGGCCGTCCTGTGCGGCACCAGCGCGGCCATGCATTTCGAACTGCCGGTTCCGCCCTGGATCGGACTTGCCCGCCCTGATTCAGACGCCGTCATCGCCGTGCCATCGGGTGGGGCCCACCCCGACCGGCGCGGAGTCGTCGGGCGTCGCCTCCTCCTGCGCGAATGCGACGTAACCGTTCACGCCGGCCTGGCCACCACAACACCTGCTCGCACGTGGTTGGACTGCGCCGGCGTCATCCCTCTCGAGTATCTCGTCGCAATGGGCGATGCCATTCTCCGCCGCCAGCTCGCCACGCCCGACGAACTTGCAGCAATGGTCGCCTGGGCGCGCAGGCGTCGCGGTGTGCTCAATGCACGACGAGCCCTCACCCTGCTTGATCCCGGTGCGGAGTCGCCTGGCGAGTCGCTGACGCGGACGCATCTCATGCTGGGCGGCGTGCCGCGGCCGGTATGCAATCGCGACATCTACCACCGCGGGATCTGGATCGCCCGGGTCGACCTGAGCTGGCCCGAGTACCGGCTGATCGTCGAGTACGACGGGGCCGTGCACCTCGAGGAGCGACAGCGTCGCCGCGACGCTGCTCGCCGCAACCAGCTGCAGGAAGCGGGCTGGCTGGTGATCACCTTCACGGCCGATGACATGCGTCAGCCGTGGCTCATGGTGACGCAGGTCAAGCGCGCCCTCGCCACTCGCTCCCCTCGTTGAGCGGCGGGGCGTGGGGGTGAATCCGGGCGGGAGCACCCCCAGGAGCCGCCAGTCAACAGGGGGTTAGGGGCGGACGGTCTCGACGATCGCGGACAGCAGCGGCGAGCCCTGCATGAGCTCGTCGAGCAGCACCGGACGTCCGGCGCCATCCGTCATCGGCACCCGCCAGTTCGGGTACTCCTGATCGGTGCCGGGCTGGTTCTGCGCCCGTCGATCGCCCACCACATCCGGCAGGGCGATCCCGATCAGCCGAGCCGGCGAGTGGGCGGCTGCGCGATGAAGGGCGACCACGAACTCGGTGAGGCCATCGTCAGTCCCGAGGTCGACATCCCAGCCCAGCCACCCGTGCTGGCGCAGCAGTTCGGCCCAGGCCTGCCTCTCACGCGCCGCGTGCTCCCGCTCCACCTCGACGGGGGTCGTCAGCAGGCCCAGTTCGGATCGGATGCGGACGTGCTCGTCGCGCAGGTAGCCGGCCGTCGGCGGCAGATCGTGCACATTGACGCTCGCCAGCACGTCTCGTCGCCAGTCGAACGGGTCCCGGATCACCCCATCAGCCGTCTCGAACCACAGGATGCTGGTGCCGAGGATCCCGCGCTCCACGAGCGCCTCCTGCACCCAGGGCTCGACGGTGCCGAGGTCCTCACCGACGACGATCGCCCCGGCCCGATGGGCCTCGAGCATCAGGATGCTGAGCATCGCGTCGTAGTCGAACCGGACGAACGTGCCGGCAGCAGCCGGGAAGTCCTGCGGCACCCACCACAGCCGGAACAGGCCGAGGACATGGTCGATGCGCAGGCCGCCGGCATGGGCCAGCACCGTGCGCAGCATGTCTCGGTACGGCGCGAACGCCGCCTCCGCGAGTGCGTCGGGCCGCCACGGCGGCTGGGACCAGTTCTGCCCGAGCTGGTTGTACATGTCGGGCGGGGCGCCGACGCCGACGCCGGATGCCAGCACGTCCTGCAGCGCCCAGGCATCCGACCCCTCGGGGTGCACCCCGACGGCCAGGTCGTGCATGACGCCGATGGCCATCCCCGCCTCGCGGGCCGTAGCCTGCGTGCCCGCCATCTGCTCGGCCACGAGCCACTGCATCCACGCATGGAACTCGACCAGTGCCTCGTGCTCGGCACGGAAGGCGGCCACGGCCTCATTGCCCGGGTGGCCCATGGACGCGGGCCAGTCGGCCGGCACCCCTCCGTACACGTCACACAGTGCGCACCAGGTCGCGAAGTCGCGGAGCCCCTCGCCCTCGCCCGATCGGAAGGCCTCGAACTCCTGGGCACGACTGGGATCCATGCCCGTCTGGTGGATGGCCTGCAGTGCCGTGCGCTTCGCAGCCCAGACGGCATCACGATCGAGCAGTTCCGCAGTTGAGTTGAGCCGGCGCAGTTCGGCCGCGAGTCGCTCCACCTGCTCGGCAACGGCCGGGGCCAGGCGGGCGAACTCCGGCACGTCCTCGATTCGCAGGTACATCGGGTTGGCAAACCGCCGTGTGACCGGCAGGTAGGGGGACGGCGCCATCGGCGGCACGGGTGAGGCGGCATGCAGGGGATTGATGAGGACGAAGCCGGCACCCAGCTCACGTCCGCTCCACTCCGCGAGCGTCGCAAGGTCGCGCAGATCGCCCAGGCCCCAGGACGTCGACGAACGCATGGCGTACACCTGCGTCATCAGGCCCCATTGACGGTCGCCCGCAATCGCTGCTGGATCCAGGCGATGCGGCGCGGACACAACAGGGGCCGACGCCGACTGCCCGTCCGACTCTGCGTGCACGGTGTGCCAACCCAGCGGCAGGTCACCGGGCACCCGGAAGCTCGCCTCGCCGACCAGCGCCCCGTCGACCTCCACCGGCTCCACCCAGAAGTCCATCTGCTCGAGATCCAGCCGACGGCCATCCTCGGTGATGATCCATGCACGGGCCGGGTGACCGTCACCGATGTGCACCCACAGCCGACGGTCGTCGCCCTGGCGCATGACGAACACGGGCGGCAGCATCCGGCGCCAGTCGCGCAGCCGCTTCTCCTCGAGAGCTGCGCCGATGGCACCGTCACTGGACACGTCCAGTCCGAGGGCCTCCAGCACGGCGGCCACGGTTGCGGCGCCGACCTGGACAAGGCCGCCGCTCTGGTCCCAGTACTCCGTCGCCACTCCGTAGGCAGCGGCCAACCGGCCGAGGTCGTCGGGCACGGCTGCCCATGCGGGCGCCACTGGCTCGGTCACCAGACCTCCGGATATCGATGGGCCCACGGCCGGGCACTCTCGAGCTGCGCCGCGAGGGACAGCAGCATGGCTTCGTGCAACGGACGAGCAACGAGCTGGATGCCGACAGGCAGGCCATCGCTGGTCCAGTACAGAGGCAGACTAACGGCCGGCTGCCCCGTCATGTTGTACGGCGACGTGTAGGGCGTGAATCGCTTCTGGGCTTCGAAGTCGGCCGCCGGGTCCGCATCATTGCGAATGCCGCCCACGAGCGCCGGGATGTCTGCCAGCGAGGGGGTGAGCACGATGTCAAGGTGCGCTGTCTCATCGAGTGCGCGGGTCGCGTGGGCGGCCATCAGATCCAGGGCCCGTTCGAGGTCACCGGGCTCGAGAGCGCGACCACGCTCCCGCAGCCAGCGGGTGAGCGGACGCAGATCACCCTCACGATCCGCAGGCACGGGAATGCCGGCCGCACCCGCAGCCCAGACCAGTTCGAAGTGCGGGACCGCGTCCAGCGGCAACGGCACATCGACATCGACGATGCGGTGACCGAGCGAGGCGAGCAGATCGGTGGCCTTCTCGAACGCCGCGAGGACATCGGGATGCACGGCAGTCTCGGCGATGACGGGCTGCGAGTACCGGCCGATGAGCAGCGATGCCGGCTCGCGCAGTGCGCGCACATAAGCATCATCCGTTCCGGTCATGACGCCGAGAAGCGCCGCCGCATCGGACACCGTCCGGGCGAGAGCACCCTGCACGCCCAGGCCGCCCGGTCCGTCCGGGAGCGGACCGTTGGACACGAGGCCACGCGAAGACTTCACGCCGACGAGTCCGCAGACGCTTGCCGGAATCCGGATGGAGCCGCCGCCATCCGAGCCCTGGGCCACGGGAGCCAGCCCTGCCGCAACCGCGGCCGCAGCGCCTCCGCTTGATCCACCGGCTCCGCGAGTCAGATCCCATGGCGTCCGGGCGTACGGGCCGATCTCACTCTCGGTGTAGGCCGGCAGCCCGAACTCCGGGGTCGTGGTCTTGCCCGTCATGACGGTGTGCGCATCGCGCATCAGGGCGACGACATCGTCATCAACCGTCGCCACCACGTCGACGGTCACCGATCCGAAGCGGACCGGAACACCCCTGACCTGGTTGAGATCTTTGACGGGCACCACGACTCCATGCAGGACCCCCAATCTGTCCGCCTCCGAGGCCGCACGCACCAGCTGATCAGCCCGCGCAGCCTGCTCGAGCGCCAGGTCGTCGGTGAAGGCGGCAAATGCCCCCACCGCCTCGTTCAGGGCGTGCGAGCGGGCCAGGTAGTGGCGGGTCAGCTCGACCGAGGAGATCCGGCCCTCGCGGATGGCCGCCGCCTGCTCCAGCGCCGTCAGATCGTGAAGTTCCACCCCTTCAGCCTAGGGTTGCCGATGTGACCTCCCCCAGCGCCGCCCCCGCCTACCCAGCCGCCCCCCGTCTCGACCTGGTCGACGACTTCCACGGCACGTCGGTCGCCGACCCCTACCGCTGGCTCGAATCAACCGACGACCCTCGGACCGCAGAGTGGCTTGACCAGCAGTCAGCCCTCATGGCTGACGAGCGGACCGGCTGGACCCGGCGCGAGCACTTCGCCGGCCGCGTCGAGGAGCTGCTCGGCTCCGGCACCGTGTCGCCGCCCTACTGGCGGGGCGACCGCTACTTCCTTGTCCGCCGCGAGCCCGGCCAGCAGTTCTCGGTCCTCTACGTCGTCGATGCCGACGGCACGGAGCGGGTGCTCATCGATCCGATGGTGCTGGACCCGAGCGGCGTCACCACCCTCGACAGCTGGCAGCCCTCGAAGGAGGGCGACCGCATCGCCTACCAGCTGTCGGTTGGTGGCAACGAGGAGTCGCTGCTGTACGTGATGGACGTCGACACGGGCGAGACGATCGAGGGACCGATCGACCGCTGCCGCTACTCCCCCGTCGCGTGGGTTCTGGGCGGCGGTGCCTTCTACTACGTGCGGCGCATCGCACCCGAACTGCTGCCCGAGTCCGAGCAGAACTTCCATCGTCGCGTGTACCTCCATCGCGTCGGCGCATCACCCGACACCGACGACCTCGTCTTCGGCGCCGGCATGACCATGACCAACTACTACGGCGTCGAGGTCACTCGCGACGGGCACTGGCTGCAGGTCTCCGCAAGCGAGGGCACCGAACCCCGCAACGACCTCTGGGTCGCGGACCTCACCGAGAGCCCCCTCGAGGCGCCCGCCTTCACCCTCGTCCAGGGCGACACCGATGCACAGACCGGCCTTACCTTCCTGCGCGATGGCCGCGTGCTGGTCAGCACCGATCTCGACGCTCCGCGCGGGCGCGTCGCCGTCACACGAGCCGGTGCATGGGCAGCAGACGCGTGGACCGATCTGATCGCCGAGGACGCCGACGCGGTGCTCGAGTCCGTGACCATCCTCGACGGCCCCGAACTCGATGCCGACCTGCTGCTCGTCGTGCGCACGAGTCACGGTGTCGCGCAGATGTCGCTGCACGGCGCGGACGACGGCCACCTGATCCGCACGATCGAGTTGCCGGGTGCCGGCACCATCGGCGGACCCGTCGAGCGCATCGACGGCGGACCCGTCACATGGTTCGTCTTCACCGACCATGCGACCGTTCCGACCGTCTACGCGTACGACGCCCGCACCGACGAGGTCACCCTGCACGCCCGGCCGCCGGGCACCGTCGAGGTTCCCACCGTGCATTCACGGCAGGTCACCTACACCTCCGCCGATGGCACGGAGGTGCGGATGTTCGTGCTGTCCCCCACCGCCGAGCCTGATTCACCGCGACCGACGATCCTGTACGGGTACGGCGGCTTCGGCGTTCCGCTCACCCCCGGCTACTCGGCCGCGATCCTGGCCTGGGTCGAGGCGGGTGGCATCTGGGCAATCGCGAATCTTCGTGGCGGCAGCGAGGAGGGCGAGGACTGGCATCGCGCCGGCATGCTCGGGAACAAGCAGAACGTGTTCGACGACTTCCATGCTGCGGCCGAATGGCTCATCGCGGAAGGCTGGACGTCCGCGGAGCACCTGGGCATCTACGGAGGCTCGAACGGCGGACTGCTCGTCGGTGCCGCGATGACACAGCGTCCGGACCTGTTCAACGCGGTCGTCTGCGTGGCTCCCCTGCTCGACATGATCCGCTACACCACGTCAGAGCTCGGCCCGACGTGGACGGTGGAGTACGGCGACCCCGAGGTGGCTGAGCAGTTCGGCTGGCTCATCGACTACTCGCCGTACCATCGCGTCACGCCGGAGACCGACTACCCGGCGACGATGTTCGCGATCTTCGACAACGACACCCGCACCGACCCGATGCACGGCCGGAAGATGTGCGCCGCCGTGCAGGAGGCCACCTCGGGCACCCGCCCGATCCTGCTGCGCACCGAGGGTGACGTCGGCCATGGCGCCCGATCACTCTCGAAGTCCGTCGAGGAGACCGCCGACACGCTCGCCTTCTTCGCGCGGTGGACCGGGTTGTCATGAGCGCCCTGGTGTCTGCCGCCGCGAAGGACGCGCCGTTCTGGGAGACCGCGCGCGACTGGCTGCTGGGCGTTCCGCTGCAGGTCCTGTTCATCCTGGTCTCGGCACTCGTCATCCAGCTCATCCTCACGTGGTCGATCAGGCGCGTCGTCCGACGTGCATCCGAGCGCGCCAAGCACGAGCGCCTCGCCCAGATGCGAATGGTGACGCGCACTGCTGAACTATCTGACCTCCTGCTCAACCAGCGCACCGAGCAGCGGGCCAACGCCATCGGAACCCTGCTTCGCAGCATCGTCGCCATCACCGTGTGGACGATCGCCCTGCTGACGATCCTGCCGCTCCTCGGTATCGACATCGCGCCTCTGCTCGCGAGTGCCGGGGTCATCGGCGTGGCGCTCGGCTTCGGCGCACAGACGCTCGTCAAGGACTACCTGTCGGGCATCTTCCTGATCATCGAGGACCAGTACGGCGTCGGCGACGTGGTCGATGTCGGACCAGTGATCGGCACTGTCGAGGAGGTCGAGCTTCGCTTCACCCGGCTGCGCGACATGTCCGGCGTGGTCTGGTACGTCCGCAACGGCGAGATTCTGCGCGTCGCCAACCGATCTCAGGGCTGGACGCTGGCCATTGTCGACATCCCCATCGCCTACAACGAGAACATCGATCGGGTGCGGGAGATCGTCGATCAGGTTGCGGTCGACATGGACGAGGACCCGAACTACGACGAGCTGCTGCTCGGCAAGCCGACCTTCGCGGGAGTCGAGTCGGTGTCCGGGGAGGCCGTGGTCATCCGCATCACCGCCAAGGCCGCACCGGAGCAGCAGATCAACGTGGCCCGGACCATCCGCGAGCGGATGAAGATGGCCTTTGACCGGGCCGGGATCGTCGTCCCCGTCCTCGTCCGGCAGCTCCCGAATGTGCAGGGACAGGGCAATCCCCCCAAGATGGGTTCGTGAGCCCAACCAACTGCCTGGTCACCGGCGCCACCGGCTATGTCGGCGGACGCCTCGTTCCACAGCTCCTGGCACAGGGCCATCGGGTGCGGGTCATGGTCCGCAACCCCGAGCGTCTTCGCGATCTCCCGTGGGTTGATGACGTCGACGTGCTCGCCGGTGATGCCGGAGATGCGTCCGCCGTGCGTGCGGCACTTGCGGACATGGATGTCGCCTACTACCTGCTGCATTCGATCCAGGAGGGCCCGGACCTCGAGGAGACCGAGCATCGCATTGCGCAGGCGTTCGCGGACGCTGCTGCACAGAGCGAACTCACGCGCATCGTCTACCTTGGCGGGCTCGCTCCCGCGATACCCGAGGCGGAGATGTCCGCGCACATGCGATCTCGGGTCGATGTCGGACAGGTGCTGCGGTCATCGGGGATTCCCACGGCCGAGTTCCGAGCCGCGGTCATCATCGGGTCCGGCTCAGCGAGCTTCGAGATGCTCCGCTATCTGACGGAGCGACTGCCGGCCATGATCACTCCGCGCTGGGTACGTCAGCAGACCCAGCCCATCGCCATCCGAGACGTGCTCAGGTACCTCGTCGGGGCGATCGACCTGCCCGCTGACGTCAGCCGAACGTTTGAGATCGGCGGACCGGAGGTGCTGACCTATCAGGAGATGATGCAGCGCTACGCCGTCGTGGCCGGACTGCGTCCGCGGATCATCCTGCCGATCAACCTGCTCACGCCCGGACTCTCCAGCCACTGGGTGAACGTCGTGACCCCGGTCCCACGTGCGATTGCCCGGCCGCTGGTGCAGTCGCTGCGACATCCGTCCGTCTGCAGCGAGCACGACATCGCGCGCTGGATTCCCGACCCGGCTGACGGCCTGGTGTCGTTCGACGATGCCGTGCGCCTGGCCCTCACCCGTATCCAGGACGCCGAGGTCGCCACCCGGTGGTCCGGCGCTTCGCAGCCGGGTGCACCCAGCGATCCGCTGCCCAGCGACCCCACGTGGTCGGGCGGGTCGATGTACGAGGACGTCCGCGAGGTCAGCAGTTCCGCATCCCCTGACCAGGTCTGGCGGGCCGTGGAACGAATCGGCGGCGAGCACGGCTACTACGCCGCCGACTTCATGTGGCGGATCCGAGGGCTGCTCGACCGGCTGATCGGCGGGGTGGGGCTGCGACGCGGACGACGCGACCCCGATGTGCTGGCCGTCGGTGAGGCCGTCGACTTCTGGCGCGTCGAGGAGCGGCTGCCACCCCGACTGCTCCGGCTGCGCGCCGAGATGCGCAACCCGGGCCTTGCCTGGCTGGAGTTCACCATCACGGCTACCGATTCAGGCTCATCACTGCGGCAGCGGGCGGTCTTCCTGCCCCGAGGCCTCGCCGGCCATGCGTACTGGTGGATCGTCTCTCCCTTCCACGCCTTCGTGTTCCCCGGA
The DNA here is from genome assembly GCA_903940375.1 of uncultured bacterium. GTDB lineage: Bacteria > Actinomycetota > Actinomycetes > S36-B12 > S36-B12 > UBA10649. The sequence goes on from CAJAKT010000242.1 coordinate 9,187, forward strand.
ATGGCCAAGGGCATCGTGGAGCGCGCCGAGTCGGCGCCCACCGCATCCGACACAATGGCGGCATGACGGAACCCACCCCGGCGACCCCATACGACGACTTCGGCGGCGAGGACTTCTTCGCCCGCCTCGTCGGAGCGTTCTACGAGCGCGTGGCGGTCGACCCGATCCTGCGGCCCATGTACCCCGATGCCGATCTGGCCGCCGCACAGCGCCGACTGCAGCTGTTCCTCGAGCAGTACTGGGGCGGCCCGCAGACCTACAGCGACGAGCGCGGTCACCCCCGGCTCCGCATGCGGCACAACGACTTCGTCATCGGTGCGCCCGAGCGCGACCGCTGGCTGGCCCTCATGCATGAAGCCCTGTCTGAGCAGGACCTCAGTGCCGACCAGGAGTCGCGACTCTGGATGTACCTGCTCGGTGCTGCGTTCGCGATGCAGAACGTGCCTGACGAAGTGCCGGGCCGATGAAGGGCGGCAACGACTGGTGGCGGCACGCCGTGGTCTATCAGGTCTACCCGCGCTCCTTCGCCGACAGCGACGGCGATGGCATGGGCGATATCCCCGGCCTGATCTCGCGTCTGGACTACCTGGCTGATCTCGGCGTCGACGCGATCTGGGTCTCGCCGTACTACACCTCACCCCTCCACGACGGCGGCTACGACGTCGCTGACTACCGCTCCATCGACACACGTCTCGGCACCATGGACGATGTCGATGCCCTCATCGCGCAGGCGCATGCACGCGACATCCGGATCCTCATGGACATCGTGCCCAACCACACGAGCAGCGAGCATCCGTGGTTTAGGGAACTGCTGGCGTCCGAGCCGGGGTCACCGGCCTGGGACCGCTACGTCGTGCGCGAAGGCACCGGACCCGGCCGTGAGACGCCCCCGAACAACTGGCGCAGCGTCTTCCATGGGCGCGGCTGGTCCCACGTCCGCACAGCCGATGGCCAGCCGACGGGCTACTGGTACCTGCACCTGTTCGACACCACTCAGCCGGACCTCAACTGGGACAACGCCGAGGTACATGCCGAGTTCCGCGCGATCCTCGCGTTCTGGTTCGACCGAGGGATCGACGGCTTCCGCATCGACGTCGCGCACGGGCTGGTCAAGGAGGCCGGCCTGCCGGACTTCGACTACCCGGCCACCGACACCGAGACACCCGCGATGTTCGACGAGGACGTCGCCCATGCACCCTTCTGGGATCAGGATGGCGTGCACGCCATCTACCGTGAGTGGCGCGCGGTCGCTGACACCTACGATCCGCCGCGGATCTTCTGCGGCGAGACATGGGTGCCCAATGCCGCACGCATGGCCCGCTACCAGCGCCCCGACGAGCTGCACACCTCGTTCAACTTCATCTACCTCGAGGCGGGCTGGGATGCCGCTCGGATGCGCACGTCGATCGACGAGACGATTGCCAACCACGCACAGGTCGGCGCCCCGCCGACCTGGGTGCTCTCAAACCACGATGTGGTGCGGCACCGCACGCGGATGGCGCCGCTCGACGTCGACGGCACGCGCGATCTCGATCGCGGACTGCGACGCGCCCGGGCGGCAACCCTGTTCACCCTGTCACTCCCCGGGTCGATGTACATCTACCAGGGTGAGGAGCTCGGACTTCCCGAGGTCGTCGACCTGCCCGACGCGGCTCGTCAGGATCCTGCGTGGCACCGCAGCGGAGGCACGGATGGCACACGCGACGGCTGTCGCGTGCCGATCCCGTGGTCGGGCGATGTCGCCTCCTACGGATTCGGCACGGGAGCAGCGTCGTGGCTGCCTCAGCCGGCCGACTGGGCGGGCCTGTCCGTCGATGCCGAGCGAGGCTCGACCGGCTCGACTCTGGAGCTGTACCGCGAGGCGCTGCGCATCCGGCGTGACGCGCCATCCCTCGGCGAGGGTCCGTTGGCCTGGCTCGACAGTGCCGACAACGTGCTGGCGATCCGTCGGAGCGCCCCCGCGGGCGACGTCATCTCCGTCATCAACCTGACCGATGCCGTGCTCCATCTACCCCACGCGTGGGGCACCGAGGTGCTCGTGGCATCAAGCGAAGACGTGGCCGTCCTGACGACCGGTGACGATGTCGCACTGGCCATCGGACCGGAAACCGCCGTGTGGCTCGGAGCAACGTCCTAGTCTGACAACGTGGAGGTTCCCTTCCGGCCGTCGGAGCGCAGCAGCCTCGGTGTCGAGGTCGAGCTTGCCCTTGTCGACATCGAGAGCGGCGCCCTCGTTGGAGCCGCACCCTCGGTACTCGCAGAGCTGGCCGCGCGGCATGGCGTGGATGAGCACCCGCGCATCAAGGCCGAGCTGTACCAGTGCACCCTCGAGGCGATCACCGGCATCTGCGACACCGTCGCAGATGCCCGCAGCGATCTTCAGGAGGGCATCGACGAGATCCGATCCGTCGTCGAGCCGCAGGGCATCGACGTCATCGGTGCAGGCCTGCATCCATTCACCCCGTGGCAGTCGCAGGAACGCTCGGAGGGTGAGCGGTACGAGGCGATCATCGAGCGCATCCAGTGGCCAGCGCGTCGGCTGATCACCCACGGCGTGCACTTCCACGTCGGTGTCCGCTCAGCAGAGAAGTCCATCGCGATCACGAACGCACTCTCCACATCACTGCCGCTCTTCCTCGCCCTATCCGCCTCCAGCCCCTACTGGCATGGCATGGACACCGGACTGTCGAGCGCGCGCACGAAGGTGTTCGAGGCACTGCCGTCCACCGGCCTGCCGCCCCAGCTCGCGGACTGGGCTGAGTTCGAGCGCTTCATGACATCGCTGATCAATGCCGGGACCATCACCACGATCCGCGAGGTGTGGTGGGACATCCGTCCGCACCCGAACTTCGGCACGGTCGAACTGCGGATGTGCGATGCCATGCCGACCTTGGCAGAGACATGCTCCCTCGCTGCGCTGGCTCAGTGCAGCGTTGCCCGATACGACGAGCTCCTCGACCGCGGCTATCAGCTTCCGAGCGACCGAGACTGGGTCCTGCGGGAGAACAAGTGGCGGGCATCGCGGCACGGGCTTGAGGCCACCCTCGTTGTCGATACGTCGGGGCGGACCCGACCGATCGCGAACCTGATCGAGGAGGCCGTCGAAGAGCTGATGCCGACGGCACGACGACTCGACTGCGCCGACGAGCTCGCCGGGGTCTACGACATCATCACCACCGGCAACAGCTCGACGCGCCAGAGAAGGGTGCACGCCGAGACGGGCTCGCTCGCCGACGTCGTCACATCCCTGCGCGCCGAACTGCGCACGGACACTCCGGGAGCGACGCGACTGTGACGAGCCTGGGCGCCATTGTCACCACCCATGAGCACGAGCTGGTCGCTCTCCGCCGTCTCCTGCACACGCAGCCCGAACCCTCTGGTGGCGAGTACCTCACCACCGAGATCCTGGTCGAGAGACTTCGCGTCGAGGGTCTGCTGCCCCAGGTGCTTGCCACGGGCACGGGACTCGTCTGCGATATCTCCCTGGATCCCGACATCGCCCCTGATCCGACGACCATGCCGGCCGTCGCTATCCGAGCGGACATCGACGGGCTGGCGATGGACGATCTCAGCGCAGCCGCGTACCGTTCCCGAGCCCCGGGCCTCGCCCACGCATGCGGGCACGATGTGCACACCGCCGCTGTGCTCGGTGCGGGGCTGGCGCTCCTCGACATGCGTCGCACAGCGCCTCAGCACGCGATGGTCCGGCTGATCTTCGAGCCAGCCGAAGAGGCCGTGCCCGGCGGCGCGGTTGACGTGGTCGCCGAGGGCTGGCTCGAGAGCATCGGAGCGATCTTCGGCGTCCACTGCGACCCGAAACTGGATGTTGGTCAGCTCGGACTCCGCGCGGGCGCCCTCACTTCTGCGGCCGATCAGTTCGAGATCACCCTCCGCGGACCGGGCGGGCACACGGCGCGCCCACGGCAGACGATCGACCTCGTCCGCTGGACGGCCCGCGTCGCCGACCGACTCTGGGATGCGGCTCAGGCGGCCGCCGACGAGCCGGTGATCCTCGCCTTCGGTGCCGTGCATGCCGGAGTCGCGGCAAACGTGATCCCGGCGAGTGCAACGCTCCGCGGCTCCTTCCGCACAGCGGATCGCCAGACCTGGGCGATGGGCGAACAGCTGGTGCACGACGCCCTGGCAGACGTGCTCGCGTCCTCCGACATAGGCGAACGGCCGGAGTGGCACCTCGACTACACGCGCGGCCTGCCCCCGGTGGTCAACGATGCGGGTACGACTGCCCTCGTGAGGGATGTCGTCGTGGAGCAGTTCGGTGCGGGTGCGCTGGCGGATACCCCGCAGTCTGCGGGTGGCGACTCGTTCGCCTGGTACACCGACCTGATCCCCGGCACGTACGTGCGGCTCGGAACTCACGACAGCGAGAGCCCGCGCCCGAAACTGGATCTGCACTCGGCCACATTCGACGTCGACGAGCGCGCGATTGCGATCGGCGCAACGCTGCTTGCCGGCTGTGCGCTCGCCGCCCTCGCCTAGCTGCGAGGCACTACCGGACGACGTGCAATGCGAGACGGGCCGCCGGACCGGCTGCGTAGACGAAGACCTGTCCTCGCGGTGTGCTCAGCCGCTTCCACGGACCGCTGGTGGCCGCCGAGACCTTGGCGCGATCACTGGTGAGCATGCCGAGCTGCCGAGCAGCATGCAGGGCCCGCAACGGCAATCCCCCAAAGCCGTGCCGATCCCAGATCTCGTCGGCGATGGTCTGCTGACCTCGGGACGAGAGGCCAGCCGCGCGCGCATCGAACTCAGCAGTCGCCTTGTCGACCAGCGGGACAAGGTCACCCGAGATGCCGAAGATCGGCAACTGCCATCCGTTGGTGGGTGGCAGGTGGGTCAGGCTCGGCTGCGCTCCTACCGGCACCATGGCCCGCGGCAGCCCGGCCACGTCGAGGCCCGACTGCCCTGTGAACCGCAGAGCGGCGGCAAGCCGCTCGAGGGGAACCGTCACGTCCAGGGCATCGGCCGGCTCAACCGCCTCGACCGTTGGCACGGCCACGAACACGATCACGCCCAAGGGTGGTGTCGTGAAGACCCCCAGGGCCTTGGCTGACGTGACCACGCGGGCCGGAAGCGTCGCATCCCACCGCAACTGGCGTCGGCAGAAGCCCTCCAGCACGCGGGCTTCGGGCTCGGCCAGGCGGATTGTCACTCCGGCATTCTCAGCGGCTCAAGCAGTGCCCGCAACTCCGCGTTCATCCTGATGGGCCGCCCAGACTCCGGGTCGACGACGGCCATGACGCTCGACGCCTCAGCAGCAATGTCGCCGGACTCGTCGAATACTCGGTATCGGATCGTGTACGACGAATTGCCGAGATGCGAGATCCACGTCTCGATGACGATCGGCTCGGGCGCAAGAAGCAGCGGCTTGCGGTGCGTGATCTCCTGCTTGACGACCACCTGCGAGAAGGTCGACGCGCGCACGAGGCCGATGTCTCGGATCATGCCCATGCGGGCCTCTTGCAGGTAGTCGTGGAAGACGACGTTGTTGACGTGCCCCAGCGGATCAAGATCGCTGAAGCGTCGGTAGACGGGTACGCGCAGGACCTCAGGCGCTGACATGCCTAGTCGCGCGTCAGCTTGCGATAGGTGGCTCGGTGCGGACGGGCCGCATCGACGCCGAGGCGCTCGATCTTGTTCTTCTCGTATGACTCGAAGTTGCCCTCGAACCAGAACCACGTGGAATCGCCCTCGTAGGCGAGGATGTGCGTCGCGATGCGATCGAGGAACCAGCGATCGTGCGAGGTGATCACCGCGCAGCCCGGGAACTCGAGCAGCGCGTTCTCCAGCGAGCCCAGGGTCTCGACATCAAGGTCGTTGGTGGGCTCGTCGAGGAGCAGCAGGTTCCCGCCCATCTTCAGCGTCAGCGCGAGGTTGAGTCGGTTGCGCTCGCCACCGGACAGCACCTTGGCCTGCTTCTGCTGGTCGGGGCCCTTGAAACCGAACACGGACACGTATGCACGGGACGGCATCTCGACATTGCCGACCTTGATCCAGTCCATGCCGTCGGACACGACCTCCCAGACGTTCTTCGCGGCATCCAGACCGGATCGGGTCTGATCGACGTAGGAGAGGCTGACGGTCTCGCCGATCTTCAGCTCGCCTGATGTCGGCAGATCGTCGGGGTCGTCCATCTCGCCTGTCGCCGCGGCAACGATCATCTTGAACAGCGTCGTCTTGCCCACGCCATTGGGACCGATGACACCGACAATGCCGTTGCGGGGAAGCGTGAACGACAGGTCGTCGATGAGCAGCCGGTCGCCGAATCCCTTGGTGAGGTGCTTCGCCTCGACGACGACGCCGCCCAGTCGCGGACCCGGCGGGATCTGGATCTCCTCCATGTCGAACTTGCGCGCCTTGTCGGCCTCGGCCGCCATCTCCTCGTAGCGATCCAGGCGGGCCCGGCTCTTCGTCTGGCGGGCGCGGGCGCTCGATCGGACCCAGTCGAGTTCGTCGGTCAGGCGCTTCTTGAGCTTGGCGTCCTTCTGACCCTCGACCTTGAGCCGGGCTGCCTTGCTTTCCAGATACGTGGAGTAGTTGCCCTCGTAGGGATAGCACTTGCCTCGGTCGATCTCGAGGATCCACTGGGCGACATTGTCGAGGAAGTAGCGATCATGGGTGATGGCGACGACCGTGCCGGGGTACTTCTCGAGGTGCTGCTCGAGCCACTGGACGCTCTCGGCGTCGAGGTGGTTGGTCGGCTCGTCAAGCAGCAGCAGGTCGGGCTGCTGCAGCAGCAGCTTGCACAGGGCAACCCGGCGCTTCTCGCCACCGGAGAGCACGGACACATCGGCATCGCCGGCGGGACAACGCAGGGCATCCATCGCCTGGTCGAGCTGGGCATCGAGATCCCACGCATTGCGGTGATCGATGTCCTCCTGGAGACGGCCCATCTCCGCGAGGAGGGTGTCGTAGTCGGCATCAGGTTCAGCGAGTTCAGCAGAGATCTCGTTGAAGCGATCGACCATGGCCTTGGTCTCCGCCACGCCCTCCTGGACGTTCTCCAGCACTGACTTCGACTCGTCGAGGTTGGGCTCCTGCATCAGGATGCCGACGGTGAACCCCTCGTGGAGCAGCGCCTCGCCATTGGAGACGTCGTCGACGCCCGCCATGATCTTGAGCAGGCTCGACTTGCCGGCGCCGTTCGGCCCCACGACGCCGATCTTGGCGCCGGGGAGGAACGACAGCGTGACGTCATCGAGGATGACCTTGTCGCCGTGCGCCTTGCGTGCCTTGCGGAGGGTGTAGATGAACTCAGCCATGGGCCAGAGCCTACTGGCGACGCCGAGCCCGTCAGCCAGCCAGCAACTCGATCCGGCATCGGGAGCCCGGAGCGCGCGCCAGCCGGCCATCCGTTGTCAGGAGAGGCAGCTGGAGCGCCTCTGCCAGCGCGACGTATCCGGCATCGAACGACGACATATTGGGGTGCAGTTCCACGATCCGTCGATTCAGCGCAGCGGTGACCACCCGGGCCAGCGGAGCCGACTCGAGGATGCGCGGCAACTCAGCGAGCAGCCGCGGCGGATCGTCACCCCGTTGGCGACGCCGGCGAAAGGCGCTGATGACCTCCGCATCGAAGGTGCCTGGCACGAGCCACGCCTGCGCCAACCGCAGTCGCGGCCCGACTCGGGGTGCCGGACGTGAGGACTCGATTACCAGGTCAACGAACGCCGAGGCATCCAGTACAACGTCAGAACCGGTCGTCATCGGCCACCGGCCCCCTGATCTCCCGGATGAGGTCGGCCCCCGTCAACTCGTCGGCTGTGGGCGCACCCGAGAGGGCCGATTCCCTGGCCCACCGCTCGATCTCATCGACCGCCTGCTGCGATGTCCAGGAAGCCCGAGGCTGTCGCGCAATCTCGGCGAGGGCTTCCTGCAGGAACTGCTGGAGGGACTGGCCGCGAGACCGCGCGTCCAGGAGCAACTGGGCGTGGACCTCGGAGGAAACGTCCCGGACGAGGATGTTCGGCATGCTTGCATTATGCAAGCATGCCGGATCCTGAGTCAACACCTCGTTGAACCGATTATCACGCGGCCGGCGCACTCACGTCCTCGAGGATCTCGCCGGTCTCCGTGTCGACGAGTTCGCCATCCTCAAGACCGGCCTCGACGATCGCGTCCGCCAGCGCTCGCCGCTCGCTCTCGACGACGGCCTCACGCTTGACCCGCGTGAAGGTGGCGACACCGCGAGCCAGGTCCGGGCCGACCGAGGATGCCTCGATATCGAAGTAGCGGACGGTGTGGGTGTGGTCGGTGCAGGGCCGCTGGACCTCGCGGCTGCGCAGTCGGCCGAAGACGATGACGGGCATGCCCTTCGTCAGGCTCTGCACGACGTTGTGCGCAAGACCGCGCCAGCACGAGACGGTGAAGTAGTGCGTGTCGCCGTCGACCCACCGGTCATTGGCGCGATCGAACCGTCGCGTCCCGGCGGCTACCCGGAAGGACGCCACCGGCTCCCCCGACTTGGTGAACCGCAGCTCGACGTCGTTGACGACGTTTCCGACGAGCGGGAAAGAGATGTCGTTCATGGTGTGCCCCTGCCTGTGTCGCCGGGCGGATCCCGGATGCACTGCAGGTTGCCGCCACCCTGCCCCGCACGAAAGGACCCTGCACCGCCCTGTGGCCGACCGACAGCCTGTTCGGCTACCTGTGGACTGGCGCAGCCGACGACGCGAGTGCCCGAACCCGGTTGTTGCGCGGGTTGTGCTCGAGCTCGAC
>CAJAKT010000243.1 GCA_903940375.1 uncultured bacterium
CAACGGGCCAGCAGGCGACACGGTTGCCGGCACCGATCAGACCGATATCCCGGTCGTGGGCATGCGCGAGCCATGCCCCTGCGGCTCCGGGCGCCGATACAAGGCCTGCCACGGCCGCTCGGCCTCGGCTGTCTTCGTCGGCCCGGCACGCCCCTTCGTCGGCCTGGCATCCGAGTGCGACATCGTCGCGATGCGCGAACTCGTGCCCGCCGCCTCGGCCAAGCTGAAGCTGGTCGGCGAGCATGCCGACCGCGACGTCACCCTCGTCACCGTGCTGCCGATGGCGTGGCCCGCCCTCGTCCGCCAGGACGGCTCGATCCTCGTCGGCATGCAGGTCAACGTCGGCTCGGGCGATGCCTCGCGCGATGTCGCTGATGCGCTGATCGCCGCGCTCGACGCAGCGCCGGGTGAGCCCGTCGCCCTCGGTCGCGTCACGGCGGAGTCGCCTCAGCTGCAGGACATCATCGATCCGTCGGTGCCCCTCGACATCACCGTGCACGACAACTTCGACTTCTGGGTCGACGGTGCCGGCGACGTTGCCGACGACGTGCGTGCGTCGCTTGAGCAGGCCAGTGCCTACGCGCACCCGACCGCAAAGCTCGCCAGCGTGGCGTCGGCGTACTGGACGCAGATGGGCGAGAAGGAGCACCTGCGCTGGATGATGCCGTATGACGAGGAGCCGCTGCTCAACGCGCTTGCGCGGCTGCACGCTGCTGGTGAGGACACTCTCGGCGAGGACACGCGGCTCGTCGGCATGTTCCGGGCGCAGGGGCTCGTCTGCCCGGTGTGGGACCTGCCGCTGGGCACGGGTGCCGCGGCGATCGAGGCGCCGGCGAAGGCGTTCGGGGATCGGCTTGCTGCCGCGCTGGCTGATCCGGCCCCGCTCACCAATGACGAGCGTCGGGCACGTGCGGGTCTGACGACCCGCCAGGTCACACTGCGCTAAGCCTGCAGGAACTCCCAGGCGGTCCACAGCGCGAGCGCGGTGAGGATCGCCCCGGACACCAGCCGGATCCGCCAGATCGGCACCCGCGTGCGCAGCCAGCTCCCGACCAATACGGCGAGGGCGGAGACCACGAGCAGGGCCGACCACGAACCGATGAACACCGATAGCGGCTCGTCGGTGCGCGCGGCAAGGCCGGCGGTCAGCAACTGGCTCAGATCGCCCCACTCGGCGGTGAACAGGATGACGAAGCTGACGACGAAGATCCGGCCGGCCGAGGTGGGGTTCTGCGCCTCGGCCTTCGTGGAGATCTCGGCCTCCTCGTCGGCCTCCTCGGCCATCTCCTCGGCGCGTGAGGTGAGCCCGCCCTTGATCATGACGAATGCACCGATCGCGAACAGCGCGAACGTGATGGCGAGGACGAGGCGCTGCGGCGCCAGCGCGAGCAGCCCGCCAGCCGTGACGGCGATCAGGACCTGGACGAAGAACGCGGCGGCAACGCCGAGCCAAACCCACAGGTGACGGAACCTTGTCGCGAGAACGAGGGTCGCGACGAAGGTCTTGTCGGGCAGCTCAGCGGGGAAGATCAGTGCGAAGGTCGTCGCGATGATCGCGATGTCAATCACGTCGTGTCTCCATCGATAGTCGGCAGCACGTCGACGACCAGGGTCGGCCAGATGGTCTCGGTGGGGGTGCGACGTGGTCCGGTCCACGGCGCGGGTGTCGCGTCGAGTCGTCGGCAGATCTGCAGGGCCGCATACTCGTAGCGTGAGCGCGTGGCGCGGAAGTGCTCCCACGCCTCGTCGATATCGCGATCGATGGGGAACTCCGCGCGGCGCAGGATGTCCACGGCCATGTCGAAATCGGCGCGCGTGATACTCAGCTGCTGCTGAGCACCCGCCTGAAGTGCCGTGACGGCCGGGCGGTTCAGCCCGCGCACGGCATCGCGATCGCTGGCCACCTGGATCGCGAGAAGCCGCCGGTTCCAGCCGGGCAGATAGCGGGCATCGCGTATGGCCTGACGCGATTCACCGCTGTACTCGCCGGTGAACGCCCGTCGTGCAGACCAGTTCCTCTTGGAGAAGAGCGAGACGTAGACGACCTCCATCGCCTGGCTGCCTTCGAGCAGAATCGCCAGGGACTCCTCGCGGGGC
>CAJAKT010000244.1 GCA_903940375.1 uncultured bacterium
CTGGATGCTCGGCAGTTCGTCATGCACTACCAGCCGCAGGTGCGGCTAGGCGATGGGTCTGTGTGTGGATACGAAGCGCTCGTGCGGTGGAACCACCCGAGTCGAGGCCTGTTGTCGCCGGCGGTGTTCATGGACACGATGGAGGCATCGGGGTTGGTCATCATCCTCGGGCGGCAGGTCCTCGAACAGGTGTGTGAAGCGATCCGATCCCACCCGCAACTGCTTGGCCCGATCAGCATCAACGTTTCCGCCGTCGAGTTCGGCGATCCCGGCTGGTTCGATCGCTTCGAGGCTACGCTGCGGACCCACGGGGTGCATCCGGAGTCACTCGTCGTCGAGTTGACCGAGACCACGATGCTGGAACTGACCGACGATGCACGTGCCGCCCTCGACGGGCTGCGGGCGATGGGCATCGGCATTCACGTCGACGACTTCGGCACCGGTTACGCGTCGGTGGCGCTGCTGCGAGGCGTGGCTGTTACCGCTATCAAGCTCGATCGCTCGTTCGTCGCTCCGCTGGTCGATGAGTCGAGCCCCGGACTCGACCTCGTGCGAGGCATCGCCGGCCTAGCTGCCGGCCTCGGCATGGAGGCGATTGCCGAGGGCATCGAGACGCGCGAGCAGGCCGCCCTGCTGCTCGAAGCCGGCTGGAGCATCGGGCAGGGCTACTTGTTCGCACGTCCGAGTGCCGACCTCTCGGCGCCGGTGCAGGCCGTTTTACGCAGCCGTGCCTCGGGTTAGTGGGCGGCGCGCACTGCGTTGCGGCCCGCAGCCTTGGCCTCGTACAGGGCGTGATCGGCTCGGCTCAGCCAGGTATCGAGATCATCCTCGGGTCGGAGCTCGGCGACGCCGGCACTCACCGTGACTGCGCCTGCCTCGCCGAAGGGCTCGGACCGGACGATGTCGCGCAGCTTCTCTGCCAGCGTGAGCGTCTCGACCTCGCCACAGTGATGGGTGATGATGACGAACTCATCGCCGCCCCAGCGTGCGAGGGCATCGGAGTCGCGCAGGTTCGGGCCGATCCGGTCGGTCAGTTCAGCGAGGACCTGATCCCCGATGACATGCCCGTGGGAGTCGTTGATCTCCTTGAAGTTGTCGACGTCGAGGACGACGACCGACATCGGCGGGCCGTAGCGCCTCGACTCGGCAAGGTCGGCAGAGAGCAGCTCCTCGCCATGGCGGCGGTTCCAGACACCGGTAAGCGGATCGGTGACGGCCAGGGCGTGCAGCTGCTCGTTGGCGGCCAGCAGGGCATCGGTGACCTTCTTCCGGTCACTGATGTCACGGGTGATGCCGATGATCCCGACGACGCTGCCATCGGGTCCCAGATCGGGGATCACCTCGACCTCGGTCCAGATGGTGGAACCGCCCTTGCAGAGGTACTCCTCCTCGCACCGGAACGACTCGGGCATCCGGCCCGCGGCGAGGTCGGCGTACAGGACGGTGTAGTAGCCGGCAGCGATCTCCTGCGACTCAGGGGTGAGGATCTCGTCGAGTGACTGACTCATCGCCTCCTCGACGGTGAAGCCGCGCATCTTCTCGACGGTCGGGCTCACATAGGTGATGGAGCCGTCGAGTGCCATTGTCCACAGCACGACGTTGGCGCTCTCCGCCATCAGTCGGTAGCGCTCCTCGGTGACCAATGATGCTGCCTCCTGCTGACGCAGTTCGGTGACGTCGTGCGCGACGCCCTCAAGGGCGACAGAGCCATCGGATCTCTCAACGGTGCGCAGCCACGCCTGCGTGGAGATCATCCGTCCGTTGAGGCCCAGCCAGCGCAGGCTGTGGTGTCCCTGCCGGCCAGCGGGCCAGGTGAACAGGCTCTGGAACTCGGCGGCGACGGCCGGATCGAGGCTTCTGATGAGCAAGGCGGGATCCGCCCGGAGTTCCGCTGGGGTATAGCCGAGGTACTCGGTGATGGAATCGCTATAGAACTCCACGGCGAAGTCCGGCCGGAGTCGGATGACGAAATAGACGCCGCCGGCGGCCTCCGCTAGTTCGCGAAACCACGCATCGTCGGGCCTGGCCGGCTGAGGGAGGGGATCCTCAATCCGGCTGTGGGTGTTGATCACAGCGGCACTCTTCCCCGTTGGTACCTGGAGTATTTGTACCATTCGCCCCCCACGATCAGTGCTCGGATACCCTCGAACTCCCATCACTCACTCGGAGGCCTCTCATGGAGTATGTCCACCTCGGCCGCACCGGGCTGCGGGTCAGCCGCATCTGCCTCGGCACGATGAACTTCGGTCCCGTCACGAGCCAGGCAGACTCCCACGAGATCATGGATCGCGCCCATGAGCAGGGCATCAACTTCTTCGACACGGCCAATGTCTACGGCTGGGAGGACAAGGGCCTCACCGAGCGCATCATCGGAGACTGGTTCGCCCTGGGCGGTGGGCGGCGCGAACGCACCGTCCTCGCGACGAAGCTCTACGGC
>CAJAKT010000245.1 GCA_903940375.1 uncultured bacterium
ACAGCTCGCCTCTCACTTCGAGGAGCGAAGGGAACGTCGGACCCGACAACTGCTTGGGGATCGAGGGCACGAACTGCGCATTGAAGGTGACATCCTCACCACGCTTGCCATCCCCTCGGGTAGCGAGTCGCGTGAGGACTCCCCCTGTGTAGATGAGGTCCACAGCCAGGCCGTCGAACTTCTGCTCACACAGGATCGACGGAGCCGCCCCAAGATCCTTGACGAGCCGGTCCAGCCACTCGATGAGTTCATCGGCGCTGAAGACGTTGTCCAGCGAGAACATGGGCTGCAGGTGGTCGACTTTGTCGAAGGCACCAGATACCTCACCTCCGACGAGGACCGTGGGCGAATCACCGCTCTGGAGTTCGGGGTGCGCACGCTCGAGCGCACTCAACTCAGCAAACAATCGGTCGTACTCGTCGTCGCCGATCGTCGGGTCGTCACGGTCGTAGTACGCGACCCGGGCGGAGTTGATCAGGTCGACGAGCTCGGTCCATCGTGCGCGCGCAGGACCCGTAGAGCTCGGACCCGGGTCTGGCGACGACGACATGGGTCCATCGTGCCGCAGGGCACCGACGGGCGCACCGACGCCCGGCAGGAACTGCTTGACTGGAGCCGTGCCCACCAGTTCCGCAGCCGAAGCCGGCGACGTCGCCGCCTCGCCGCACTGGGTGCGCCACGTCGTCCTGTTCCTCGGGGGACAGACTGTCTCGCTGTTCGGTTCGTCCCTCGTGCAGTACGCGATCCTGTGGTACCTGACCCTCGAAACCCAGTCCGGAACAGTGCTGGCACTGGCAACCGCCTTCGGCTTCCTCCCGCAGGCATTCGCGTCGGTCTTCGGCGGCGTGTGGGCTGATCGATACAACCGGAAGTTCCTGCTGATCGGCGCAGACGCCACGATCGCCGCGACCACCCTCGTGCTCGCCGTGATGCTCTGGCAGGGCCTGAGCGGACTCTGGCCGGTCTACCTGACGCTGGCGATTCGATCACTGGGTGCGGGCATCCAGATGCCGGCGGTGGGAGCGCTGCTCCCCCAGATCGTGCCTGCGGACCGGCTGATGCGCGTGAACGGCATCAACATGAGCATCCAGTCGGCCATGACCATCCTTGCCCCCGCCGTAGCCGCGGCCCTGTTCGCCTGGCTAGGGCTGCAAGCCGTCCTGATGGTCGACGTGGGCACGGCCGCGATCGGCATCGGACTGGTCGCCCTCATCCCCGTCGCCACCATCGTGCGATCCGACCGAGCAGCCGGCTATCTCGACGACATGAGGGCCGGCTTCGCCTATGTCCGGCACCATGCGGTCATCCTCCGCGTGCTCCTCTACTTCGCGCTCGTCTTCTTCCTGATGGCACCGCCCGGCTACCTCAGTCCCCTCATGGTGGTCCGCACCTTCGGCGAGGAGGTGTGGAAGCTGACGGTGAATGAACTCGCGTTCGGCGTCGGCATGATGCTGGGCGGAGCCCTCATCTCTGCGTGGGGTGGCTGGCGCGACCGCATGCGCATGCTGCTGGCTTCGTCTTACGCCTTCGGGCTGCTCTCGATCGCCCTCGGCCTGTCCGGCAGCGTCCTCGGCTGGTCCGGGGTGTTCGCCCTCTACCTCGCGTTCATGCTGCTCCTGGGGGGCGCCGTCGCGCTCTTCTCGACGACAGCCATGACCCTGTTCCAGGAGCAGGTCGAACCGGCGATGCAGGGACGCGTGTTCGGGGTGCAGGGCATCATTCTGGCCCTCGCCATGCCGATCGGGATGCTCGTGTTCGGGCCGCTCGCAGACGTGGTCTCCGTCGAGTGGATCACCATTGGCGCTGGGTTCCTCACCATCATCGTCACTGTCATCCTGGGCTTTCGGGCCCCGCGCGCCTTCGGGCCCACGACCTGAGTCAGTCGACGTCCGTACTGCTGTCCCGCTCGTCGTTCCGCACCACGCGCCCAACCCCGCGGCAGGCGGTCAGCGCCGCACGTGTCCAGTCGGGGCTCGCCGCGGCGAGCCCGCACGTCGGGGTGACGACGATCTGGTCGAGCCACGTCGCGTCCTCGAGCCCGAGCCGGTGCAGCATGGCTCTCAGTGGAGCACTTGCCTCCGTATCCCCGATCCGTCCGACACCCGTCGACGGAATCGTGCCGACGAGGACGCCCATCCCGGCATCGAGAGCCTGGCCGATCGCGTCCTCGTGGGCATCCTTCATCCGAGTGATATCGACACTCACGAACGCAGCTCCCGAGGTGCGGAGCAGATCGACCGGAGCATCGTCGGCGCAGCAGTGCACACCGGCCGTTGCCCCGGCATCGGTGGCGCTCATCAGCACGTGTCGCAGCAGCCGCTCAGCCACCTGCGGGTCGACGGCCCGGTAGGACGACAGCCCGCTGGCCGTTCCGATCCGGCCTTCGAGCACAGCGGGCAGCGTCGGCTCGTCGAACTGGACAACGAAGGCGGACGCACGCGGCATCCGGCGTCGGAGGTCGGCCACCTGCGTGCGTACCGCTTCACCAAGGGCCTGAGCCATGTCCCACGCCGCGGCCGGATCGCGCAGTGCACGCTCCCCCGTCTGCAGCTCGACGGACGCGGCCATGGTCCAGGGACCGACGATCTGGCACTTGACCGGACCGCTGTAGTCCGCCGCCACATCCTCGAGGGCATCCAGGTCCTCGCCGAGGAAGGAGATTGCCCGTCGCATCTCTCGACCGACGCCCGCCGTGAATCGCCAGCCGACCGGCGTGGTCTCCAAGCCGAGTCCCGACGAGACCTGGGCGAGCATTCCACCCGTGCGGCCGATCATGTCGGCGCCCGGACCGCGGGCCGGCAGCTCGACAACATGCACGAAGCCCGGTAGCTCACCCACGACGATGCGGGTCGCCTCGAGAGCCGAGGTTCCGGGCAGGGACCCGATGGAGGTGGCTGTCGCCGCGCTCCAGGGCAACGTCATGCGCGCGTCACCCGGTGGGTCGCGTCGACCGTCGCGGATCCGACCACACGCGTGCCGTCGTAGAGCACAACCGCCTGCCCGCGTGCCAGGCCGCGAATCGGCTCGGTCAGATCGACGATGACCCGGCCGCCCACGAGCCGTGCCCGAGCGGGCACCGGCGTGCCGTGGGCGCGTACCTGCACAAACACCTCGATGTCCACTTCCCCGATCGCCGCACCGGCCCAGATGGGCCGAATGCCCTCGATCACGTCGACATCGAGCAGCTCGGGCGCACCCACCGTGACCGTGCGTGTCTCGACGTCGACGTCGACGACATAGCGCGGTGAGCCATCCTCTGCCGGGACGCGCAGGTTCAGCCCGCGACGCTGGCCGATGGTGAACGCGTAGGCACCCTCGTGCCGCGCGACGACGTCACCCGACTCTGCATCCACGATGTCGCCGGGGGCCGTGCCGAGACGGGCATGCAGGAAGGCCGCGGTGTCCCCATCGGGGATGAAGCAGATGTCGTGACTGTCGGGCTTGCTGGCGATGAGGAGTCCCCGCTGAGCGGCCTCTTCGCGGACGGTCGACTTCAGGTCGTCACCGAGCGGGAACAACGAGTGCGCGAGCTGGTCGGCCGTCAGCACGCCGAGTACGTACGACTGGTCCTTCTCGGGGTCGACGGCCCGATGCATCTCCGCACCGTCCGGCCCGGCCACGATGCGGGCGTAATGACCGGTGGCCACCGCATCGAAGTCCATTGCACGTGCTCGGTCGAGAACGGCGGAGAACTTGATGCGCTCATTGCAGCGCATACAGGGATTGGGAGTGCGGCCCTGGCGGTACTCGTCGATGAAGTCGGCGACGACGTCCTCGCTGAACCTCTCCGAGAGGTCCCATACGTAGAACGGAATCCCCAGCAGATCGGCGACACGGCGAGCATCGCGAGCATCATCCAGCGTGCAGCAGCCACGGGACCCGGCCGCAGACGCGGCGGACGTGCGCGAGAGGGCCAGATGAACGCCCACCACCTCGTGCCCGGCGTCGACCATGCGGGCTGCGGCCACCGACGAGTCGACCCCACCGGACATCGCTGCGATGACGCGCATGTCAGCCCATCCGCGGGGCGAGCGACCCGGCTCGACGGGCCCGCTCGACTGCGCCGGGGAGCGCGGCGATGACCGCCGCGATATCCGCGGGCGTGGTCCCCTCGCCGAGGCTGAACCGCAGGGAAGACCGCGACAGCGACTCGTCGACACCCATCGCCAGGAGCACGTGGCTGGGTTCGGGGATACCGGCAGTGCAGGCCGATCCCGTGGAGCAGTCGATGCCCGCCGCGTCGAGCAGCATCAGCAGCAGGTCGCCCTCGCAGCCGGGGAAGGAGAAGTGCACGTTGCCGGGCAGCCGCTGATCCGCACTGACACCCGGATCACCGTTCAGGATCGCCTCCGGAACGACCGCCCGGATCCCCGCGATGAGCTCCTCACGCAGGACGACGAGCCGATCGAAACGATCTGCCTGCCCCGCGACGGCATGCTCGACCGCCACGGCGAAGCCGACGATGGCGGCCGCATCGAGAGTGCCCGAGCGCACTTCACGCTCCTGACCGCCACCATGCAGGACGGGTGTCAGCTGCACGTGCGGGTCGACGATCAGCGCGCCCACCCCGAACGGTCCGCCGATCTTGTGACTGCTGATCGTGACGGCGTCAGCATCAAGTGCCCCGAGGTCAAGCGGCAGGTAGCCCAGTGCCTGGACGGCATCGGTATGGAACGGGACCCCGGCGGCGCGACACAGGGCCGCGATCGCGTGCACGGGCTGCACCGTTCCGATCTCGTTGTTGGCCCACATCACGGTGCACACGCCCACCCGGTCGGGCGCGGCCAGCGCGGCCTCGATCTCGGCCACGTCGACACGACCGAGCGGATCGACAGCAAGCCAGGTGACATCGGCGCCCTGCTGCTCCTGCAGCCAGACGACCGGATCCAGCACCGCGTGATGCTCGATCGCTGAGGCCAGGACACCGTCGGCACCGACCGCCGCACGTCGCGACCAGTACAGGCCCTTCACCGCCAGATTGTCGGCCTCGGTACCGCCGGATGTGAACACCACGGCACTGGGCCGTACCCCAAGGCGTGCGGCGATGGACTCACGTGACTCCTCAACCGCGCGCCGCGCGCGCCGTCCCGATGCATGCAGGGACGATGGGTTGCCGAGATGGCCGGACTGCTCGACCCACGCATCGCGCACGGCGGGCAGCATCGGCGTCGTCGCCGCATGGTCCAGATATGTCCGCTCGCCCACGACAGAATCGTAGTGACCGACCGCGAAAGGGCTCAGTGGGCGCGGTTCCGGATCTCCTCAGTGAGCTGCGGCACGACGGTGAACAGGTCACCCACCACGCCGTAGTCGGCGAGCTCGAAGATCGGCGCCTCGGCATCCTTGTTGACCACGACGATGGTCTTGGAGGTCTGCATGCCGGCCCGGTGCTGGATCGCGCCGGAGATGCCGTTGGCGACGTAGAGCTGGGGCGAGACCGTCTTGCCGGTCTGACCGACCTGGAACTGGTGCGGGTACCAGCCCGCATCGGTCGCCGCTCGCGATGCGCCCACCGCGGCACCCAAGGAGTCGGCCAGCGCCTCGATGACAGCGAAGCCCTCAGCCGAGCCCACACCACGGCCACCGGAGACGACGATGGCCGCCTCGGTCAGGTCGGGACGGCCGCCCTTGGCCGCGACGGTGCGGCCGGTGACCGTGGCCTTCGCTGCCGCATCCGACAGGGTGACGGTGACATCGACACGCGCCGGCGTGGCCGGGGCTGCTTCAGGCGCCACCGAGTTGCCCCGCACGGTGATGATCGGCGTGCCTGAGGTGACGGTGGAGTGCACGACCGTTGAGCCGCCGAACACCGACTGCGTCGCCACCAGGGCAGCGGACACGTCAACCGCATCGGTGATCACGCCGGAGTTCGTCTTGACGGCTAGGCGGCCTGCTGCCTCCTTGCCATCCGCGGTGCTCGCGACAAGCACGGCAACCGGTGCCTTCTCGGCCACCAGCTGCGCCAGCACCTCGGCCACGGGGGCGACGGGGTGCTTGCGAAGCGACTCGTCGGCAGCGACGTAGACGGTCGTCGCACCGAACTCGCCGAGGGCTGCAGCAGCAGCGTCGTCGAAGCCGGGGCCGACCCAGACCGCGCTGGGCTCCCCCAGCCGACGTGCCAGCGTCAGCAGCTCGCTCGTGACCTTCTTGACGGAACCATCGGTCTGCTCGACCAGGACAAGGACCTCACCCATGACTGCTCTTCCTTCTCTCGGCCGGACTCAGATGAACTTCTGCTCGGACAGGAACCCGGCCAGCTTCGCGCCGCCGTCGCCTTCGTCCGTGACGACGGTGCCTGCCGCCTTCGGCGGGCGGGCAGCGAAGTCATCGACCTTCGTCCAGGCCGCGGACAGCCCCAGCCGGGCGGCGTCCAGACCGGCGTCGGTGACCGAGAGGGTCTCGACCGGCTTCTTCTTCGCGGCCATGATGCCCTTGAAGGACGGGTAACGCGGCTCGTTGATCTTCTCGACGACCGACACCACGGCCGGCATCGACGCCTCGACGGTGTCGTACCCCGTCTCCGTGACGCGCTGGATGGTGACGGTGTCGCCTGCGACGTCGACCTTCTGCGCGAACGTCAGCTGAGCTACGCCCAGACGCTCGGCAACCATCGCCGGCACGACGGACATCCGCGCGTCCGTCGACTCGGATCCGAACATCACCAGATCGAACCCACGACCGGAGAGCACCTCGGCGAGCGCGTAGCTGGTTGCCAGCGCATCGGAACCGTGGAGGGCACCGTCGACCAGATGCACGCCGGCATCGGCACCCATGCTCAGCGCCTTGCGAACCGTCTCGGCCGCTCGCTCCGGGCCCATCGTGACGACCACGACCTCGCCGCCATGCGCCTCGACAAGTTTCAGCGCCTCCTCGACGGCGTACTCGTCCAGCTCATTCATCACCCCATCGGCCGACTCCCGGTCGAGCGTCGAGTCGGCAGCCTGCAGCTGCTTCTCCGCCCACGTGTCCGGAACCTGCTTCACGCACACCGCGATCTTCATGGGGCCTGTTCCTCCTGAGCCATCCGTTAGTTACTCATCAGTAATATATCCGACCCGCGGCCATCGAGCCTGACGGGCACACCCGGTCAGTTGCCGGTGAACTCCGGCCGTTCCTTGGCCACGAACGCCTTCATTCCGATCGCCTGGTCGTCGGTGGCGAACAGTGCCGCGAACCTAACGCGCTCGATGTCGAGCCCGGTCGTGAGATCCGCGTCCATGCCGTGGTCGATCGCCTCCTTGGCCGCACGCAGTGCCAGGGCCGGGCCGCGGGCCAGGCGAGCCGCCAGCTCCTGGGCGGCCGGGTAGACGTCGTCGGCCGGCACGACGCGGTTGACCAGGCCCATCGACAGCGCCTCTGCCGCGTCGACCTGCCGACCGGTGAGGACGAGGTCCTTGGCCCGCGATACGCCGATGAGGCGCGGCAGTCGCTGCGTACCGCCCGCTCCGGGGATGATGCCGAGCAGGATCTCCGGCTGGCCGAGCTTGGCGTCGTCGGCCGCGATGCGCAGGTCACAGCACAGCGTGAGCTCGCAGCCCCCGCCCAGCGCATAGCCCGTCACCGCAGCGATTGTCGGCTGCGGGATCCTGGCGACCGCCGTGAAGGCATCCTGCAGCCCGACTGACGCGCGCAGCATGTCCTGATAGGACATGCCCGCCATCTCCTTGATGTCGGCGCCAGCGGCGAACACCTTCGGGCCTCCGTAGAGGATGACCGCACCGACATCGGACCGGCCGCTGATCTCCTCGGACGCGGCCTTGATCTCCCGCTGCATCTGCAGGCACAGCGCATTCATCGGCGGCCGCTGCAGCAGGATCGTCGCCACACCGTCGTCGACCTCGACGGAAATGAACTCCGGCATCGCGCACCCGCTCTCGACTGTTGCACGGGACCAACCCGCACCCTCGGCGACGAGCGTAGTGGCGATCGGGCGGCCCGCAGCGCGGGCTGTACCGTGTGCGGGATGACAGGCGACCGATCAACGGGCTGGGACCCGCTCGGCGTCACTCCTGACCGCCACGGTGGAGCCAACGTCGCGCTCTGGGCACAGGGCGCTTCGGCCGTCCATCTGTGCCTGTTCGACGAGATGGGCCGCGAGGAGCGCATTCCCCTCAACGAGCGGGTCTTCAACGTGTTCCACCGGCGCCTGACCGATCTCCCGGCCGGCACCCGGTATGGCTTCCGCGTCGATGGCGAGTGGAATCCGGCCATCGGCCGCCGCTGGAACCCCAGCAAACTGCTGCTCGACCCCTACGCCAAGGCCATCGATGGCGCCTTCCAGCTCGATCCCGCCGTGTACGGCCACGTCGGCTCTGACGACCTGATCCTGAACCCCGTCGATTCCGCACCCTTCGTGCCCAGGAGCGTCGTCGTCGACGACTGGTTCGACTGGGGCGACGACGCCTCCCCCGGCACCGCGTGGGGCGACACCGTGATCTACGAGACCCACGTGCGCGGCATCACCAAGCTCCACCCCTCGATCCCGGAGCACGAGCGCGGCACCTACGCCGGCCTCTGCCACCCGGCCGTGCTGGAGCACCTGACCACCCTCGGCGTCACCGCCGTCGAGCTGCTGCCCGTCCACCACTTCCTCGACGAGGTGCACCTCCTCCGCGACGGGCTCACCAACTACTGGGGCTACAACTCGATCGGCTACTTCGCCCCGCACGCCGCCTACTCGTCCACCGGATCACGCGGGGGGCAGGTCTCGGAGTTCAAGCGCATGGTGAAGGCCATGCACGCCGCTGGACTCGAGGTGATCCTCGATGTCGTCTACAACCACACAGCCGAGGGCAATCAGTTCGGCCCGACCCTGAGCTTCCGCGGGATCGACAACGACGACTACTACCACCTGCGCGACGGCGGCCGCTTCTACGCCGACTACACCGGCTGCGGCAACACCCTTGATGTCTCGAAGCCGCACGTTCTCCAGGTTGTCATGGATTCACTGCGCTACTGGGTTGAGGAGATGCACGTCGACGGCTTCCGCTTCGACCTGGCATCGGCGCTCGCGCGTTCCTTCCACGACGTCAACATGCTCGGCAACTTCATGACGACGATCCAGCAGGATCCGGTGCTGCGTCGCGTCAAGCTCATTGCCGAACCCTGGGATGTCGGCCCCGGTGGCTACCAGGTCGGCGAGTTCCCACCCTTGTGGACTGAATGGAACGACAAGTACCGCGACAACATCCGCGACTTCTGGCGCGGCGCGACCGGCATCGGCGAGCTGGGCTGGCGACTCTCAGGCTCCGCAGACCTGTATGCCAGCGAGGGGCGTCGGCCGTTCGCATCCATCAACTTCGTCACCGCGCACGACGGGTTCACCATGCGCGACCTCGTGTCCTACGACCGCAAGCACAATGACGCAAACCTCGAGGGCAACCGCGACGGCACCGACAACAACCGGTCGTTCAACTATGGCGTCGAGGGCGACACCGACGACACGGCGATCACGCTGCTGCGACAGCGGCAGATGCGCAATCTGCTGGGCACCCTCCTCCTCTCCACCGGCGTGCCGATGATCAGCGGCGGCGATGAGTTCGGCCGAACGCAGGATGGCAACAACAACGCGTACTGCCAGGACAACGAGATCTCCTGGTACCACTGGGACTGGGAGTCGTGGCAGTCGGACCTGAAGGTCTTCGCCAGCGAGGTCCTGCACCTGCGTCGACTGCACAGCGCCTTCCGGCAGCGATACTTCTTCGATGGCAAGCCCCTCCACGCAGGCGGACCCAAGGACCTCGCCTGGATCGGCCCGGACGGGCGGGAGGTCGCGGAGGCCGGGTGGCACTCGGCCGACAGCCGGACCCTCGGCATGTTCCTCGCCGGCGAGAGCCACGGACTCGACGACAACGGGCGGCCGATCCGAGATGAGTCCTTCCTGGTGCTCCTGCACTCCGGCACGACGCCGATGTCGTTCACGCTGCCCGGCGCGCCCTACGGCCGGGCCTATCGGCTGATCATCGACACGACGACCGGCCAGGCGATCGAGTCGGACGAGGAGGTGGCAGCGGGCGGCGCGGTCACCCTGCCTCCGCGCAGCCTGCTCACCTTCCACGCCCTCCGCTGATGAGCGCCTCAGCCACGAAGCCGCATTAGGTTGGCAGCATGACCAGCCCGCGGCTCGTCCGTCGCACGACTGCCCTCGCCGGGATCATCGCCCTGGCCATCGCCTCAGCGCCACCGGCCCTCGCTGCCGCTTCTGATGCATCCTCGCCACCCGTCATCGCCGCCTACTCGCTCGCCGCCCCGCGAAGCGAGGTGCCGTCGGGACTCGTCGCGCGCGCTGTCGTGCCCGGGGGCACGCACTGCCCGGCCCTCCGGGTCGCCCTCAGCGCAGATCGGCCGGACCACGTCATGCAGATGACGGTTCGCCCCACCCCCGCTCGGACCGCACCGGCATTCGACGCGATCACGGTGTGCACTGCGCCCCTGCCCGTCGGTGCGACCGCGGCCAGCATCTCCGGTGTCGTCGTGCCCGCGGCGATGCCCACATCAGTCGACCGACTTGCGCTGCTCGGCGACAGCGGTTGCCGGATCACCTCCTGGCAGGTGCAGGACTGTGCATCCGCCGAGGCCTGGCCGCTCGCCCTGATTGCCCAGAGCGTGGCCGACGAGCGGCCCGATGCCGTGATCTTCAACGGCGACTTCTTCTACCGCGAGGCCGCCTGTCCGGCTGCATCCCAGGCAATGTGCGGTTCGAGCCCGCCGCCCATCGCCGGGCTCCCCTTCACCGACAGTGCGTACGGATGGATCGCCGATGCACTCCTGCCGATGGCCCCGATGCTGGCCGCGGCCCCGTTGATCGTCACGCGCGGCAACCACGAGGCCTGCTACCGCGGAGGCAACGGCTTCTTCCTCCTCTTCGACCCCCGCAAGGGCACACCGGACACCTGCGCGCCCGTCTCGACGGCCACTGGCCTCGTCGCGGCCGACACGCTGCCGACCCCGACGTATGCCATCGACGTCGCCGTCCGCGACGGGCGAACACTGCGACTGGCCATCGTCGACTCCGCCGGCGGAAACGACAACTCCGTCACCTCGTTCGCGGCGATCCAGCGGCCCGCCTATGTGCGCGCGGCCGACCTCGCACAGGCGCGATCCGGCCGAGAGACCTGGCTGGTCACCCACCGGCCGCTCTACGGGTTCGTCACCACCGCTTTCGCCCAGGCCGGCCAGCCCTTCAATCCGTGGGGGTCGATGGACCAGGCCGCCGCAGCCGACGGCCTACTGGGCGACTACGACCTGGTGTTCTCCTCGCACATGCACATCGCACAGTCGGTGCAACTGCCCGGCCTGCCGGGACAGCTCATTCTCGGCAACGCCGGAACGCTGCTGGATCCGCCCACCGGATACCCGCTGCCCACCGCGGGACCGCAGATCAGCGCCACGCCGGGCTACCCGGCCCCGACGTGGGGCTGGGTCGGCGTGCGGTTCGGATACGCGATGGCGTCACCGCAGACCGATCGTGGCTCGTGGCGCATCACGATGAAGGATCCGGACGGCGAGACGTTCGCCCGCTGCGGCCTCGCCCAGCGCACGATCTACTGCCGCGACCGGGCATAGCAATGCTGCGTCACTCGTGGCTGCCGGACGTCCGGTTTGTCCAGCCACGAGCGACGCAGCATCGAGGGAACTAGCGCAGGACGCCGTCCGCGAGACCGGCCGACATCGTCGGCACGACCTGCAGGCCCAGCTCCTCCGAGGCAGCGAGCCCGATATGGCGCGGCAGCACCCGCACGGTGTAACCGAACGGGCCATTGCGGTCGAGGTCGACGACGAGCCGGTACTGCCACCGGTTGCCGTCATAGGACTCCACCGGCTCCATCGCCTCGTGCACCGGCTGGATCAGCCGATCATCGGCGTCGACCCGGCCGCACACGGACTGAACGACGACATCGTCCGGTGTGAGCAGACCCAGAGAGACATATGCGCGAATCGTGATCGGCGTGCCCTGCATCACGGCATCACCGACCCCGTCGGCCTCGACATGGTCGATGCGGATCGTCGGCCACTGCGTCCGGATGCGCGTCTTCCACGCGGCCAGGTCACGCGCGACCGCGAAGTCATTGGCCTCGACGAAGCGCGATGAGACCGCCGCCGGCACGTACAGGCGATTGACGTACTCGCGCAGCATGCGACTGGCGAGCACCTTCGGGCCCAGCGTGCGAAGCGTGTGCTTCAGCATCGCCAGCCAGCGCGGCGGAATCCCGTTGTCGTCGCGTCGGTAGAACGCAGGGGCAACGGAGTTCTCGATGAGGTTGTACAGCGCCTCTGCCTCGAGATCATCACGGCGATCCGCGTCCTCGATGCCGTCGGCCGTCGGGATGGCCCACCCGTTCTCCCCGTCGAACCACTCGTCCCACCAGCCATCAAGGATGGAGAGATTCAGGCCGCCGTTGAGGGCCGCCTTCATGCCCGACGTGCCGCTGGCCTCGAGCGGGCGGATGGGGTTGTTGAGCCAGACGTCGCAGCCCGGGTACAGGGTCGTCGCCATCGCGATGTCGTAGTCCGGCAGGAACACGATGCGGTGACGCACGTCCTCGTCGTCGGCGAAGTGCACGAGCTGCTGGATCAGTCGCTTGCCACCGTCATCGGCGGGATGCGCCTTGCCGGCAACGACGAGCTGCACGGGATGCTCCGGGTCGGTGAGCAGCGCCTTGAGCCGCGCAGGGTCGCGCAGCATGAGCGTCAGGCGCTTGTACGACGGCACCCGGCGGGCGAAGCCGATCGTCAGCACATCGGGGTCCAGGACCGAGTCGATCCAGCCGAGTTCCGCTTCGGTGGACCCGCGGTTGATCCATGACTCCCGCAGACGTGCGCGAGTCATCTCGACCAGGTCCTGGCGCAGCGTGCGCTTGATCGACCAGAGCTGATCATCAGGCGTGTTGGCGATCGCTTCCCAGCCCTCGGCATCGTCGATCGAGGCACCATGCGCGAGGTCGATGACCTGACGGGCAACCCACGTCGGCGCGTGCACGCCATTGGTGATCGACGTGATCGGCACATCGTCGCTGTCGAAGCCAGTCCACAGGCCCGCGAACATGCCGCGGGAAACCTCACCGTGCAGCAGGCTCACACCGTTCGCGCGCTGCGCGAGGCGCAGGCCCATGACCGCCATGTTGAAGACGGCGGGATCGCCACCCTCGAAGCTCTCGGCGCCGAGCTCGAGCACGCGCTCGACCGGAACGCCGGCCGAAGCATTGTCGCCGCCGAAGTGCTGGGCGATGAGATCGATCGGGAAGCGATCGATACCCGCGGGGACGGGAGTGTGCGTCGTGAAGACCGTGCCCGCACGACCCGCCTCAGCGGCATCGTCGAATGACATGGTCGGGTTCATGGTCACGAGCTCGCGGATGCGCTCGAGACCGAGGAAGCCGGCATGACCCTCGTTGGTGTGGAACACCTCCGGCGCAGGATGACCCGTGATGCGGCAGTAGGCACGAAGGGCACGAACGCCGCCGATGCCCAGCAGCATCTCCTGCTGCAGGCGATGCTCGCTGCCACCGCCGTAGAGCCGGTCAGTGACCTCGCGCTCGGACGGGCTGTTCTCCTCGACATCGGAGTCCAGCAGGAGCAGCGGAACGCGGCCAACCTGCGCAACCCACACGCGGGCTGCGATGAAGCGTCCGCCGGGCAGGCCGACGGAGACTCGGGCCGGCGTGCCGTCGAGCTCGCGGAGCAGGGAGACGGGACTGCCATCGGGATCGGTGACGGGGTAGCGCTCCTGCTGCCAGCCATCGCGCGAGAGTGACTGCTTGAAGTAGCCGGACCGGTAGAACAGGCCCAGCGCGATGATCGGGACACCGAGATCGCTGGCGGTCTTCAGGTGGTCGCCGGCGAGGATGCCGAGGCCGCCCGAGTACTGCGGCAGCGCGGCGGCGATGCCGTACTCCGGGGAGAAGTACGCGATGCCCTTCGGCGCGTCGTCGCCCAGGGACTGGAACCACCGGTCAGAGACCAGGTAGGCACGCAGATCGTCGCGGCACCGGTTGGCCCAGTCGACGAACCCCGCGTCAGCGGACAGTTCGGTGAACCGTTCGGCAGACACCTCGCCGAGCAGGCGGACCGGGTCGTTTCCGCCCTCCGCCCAGAGCAGCGGGTCGACGGCCGCGAACAGGTCGCGGGTCGCCGGATGCCAGGACCAGCGCAGATTGATCGCCAGTTCCTCGAGGGCCGCGAGGTTCTCGGGCAGGACAGTGCGGACGGTGAATCGTCGGATCGCTCTCACAGCGCACACGCTAGTGGCTGACACCCCGAACGGCGCCCACCGGGACCCCCTATCGGGCACGGATGTGACGTATTCTTTCATTCGGCGCAAGTTCCTTCACTTGCGTCACACGTACGACCGGTTTGCCCCACCACAACGCCACTAGGCTGGCCTCATGGCGGCCCCACGACGCACACGGTCAGCACCCGTACCGGTAGCCACTCCCGAGCAGCCCTGGACGTCCCGACTGCTCACCCCGCCGCCCGAGCTGTCCGGCCGGTTCCCGATCACGGGTGTCCAGCCCGCCAGTGTGGGCGGCCGCCGCTTTGCCGCCGCTGCCGTGGGCGAGTCGATCCCCATCCGAGCCACCGCCTTCCGTGAGGGCCACGACGCGATGGGCCTCACCGCCATCCTCACCAGCCCCGAGGGCGTCGCCGACCAGACCGTCCGGATGTCGCCCGAGCCCAGCGGCCTGGACACCTGGATCGCGCATGTCCGGCCGACCTCCGTCGGCGACTGGACGTTCACGATCGAGGCCTGGGGCAGCCCGTGGGACACCTGGCTGCACCGCGCCACCATCAAGATCCCCGCTGGCGTCGACGTCGACCTCGAGTTCCTCGAGGGCTCACTGCTGCTCGAGCGCGCGGCCGCGGCGCTACCGGCCGAGTTCGCCGATGACCGCACCAGCCTGCTCACGGCCGCCTCGACTCTGGTCGCCATGCCGCTACCGGTGCCCGTCCGACTGGCCGCCGGCACCGATCCCACCGTCACGCGCATCATGCACGGCCACCCCCTCCGTGAGGGCGTCACCACAAGCGGCCCGTGGCCCCTGCGGGTGCAGCGCCGTCGCGCCCTGGTCGGTGCGTGGTACGAGTTCTTCCCCCGCAGCGAGGGCGCGACGCTCGACCCGCCCCGTTCCGGCACGTTCGCCACTGCTGCGCGTCGGCTCGACGCCGTGGCCGAGATGGGCTTCGACGTGGTCTACCTGCCGCCGATCCACCCGATCGGGCAGGTGAACCGCAAGGGTCCGAACAACACCCTCACCCCCGGACCCGACGATCCCGGCTCACCGTGGGCGATCGGATCAGCCGACGGCGGCCACGATGCGGTCCACCCCGACCTCGGCACGATCGCCGACTTCGATGCCTTCGTCGCACGCGCGACATCCCTCGGCCTGGAGATCGCCCTCGACCTCGCCTTGCAGGCCGCGCCGGACCATCCGTGGGTTGCCGCGCATCCGGAGTGGTTCACCACGCGCGCCGACGGCTCGATCGCCTACGCCGAGAATCCGCCGAAGAAGTACCAGGACATCTACCCGCTGAACTTCGACAACGACCCTGAGGGTCTCTACGCCGAGGTCGAGCGAGTGGTTCGCCACTGGATGGCCCATGGCGTGCGCATCTTCCGCGTCGACAATCCCCACACCAAGCCACTGTGGGTATGGGACCGCTTGATGGAGAGCATCTTCGCGACCGATCCTGACGTGCTCTTCCTCGCCGAGGCATTCACCCGGCCGCCGATGATGCGGGCGCTCGCGGAGGCGGGGTTCCAGCAGAGCTACACCTACTTCACCTGGCGAAACAGCCGAGGTGAGATCGAGGACTACGCGCGCGAACTGGCGGGCCCCGCGGCCGCGTACATGCGCCCCAACTTCTTCGTGAACACGCCCGACATCCTCCCCGAGTTCATCCAGAACTCCGGGCCTGCCGGGTTCGCCATCCGCGCCACCCTCGCCGCGACGTTGTCGCCGACCTACGGCGTGTACGCCGGATTCGAGCTGTACGAGCATGTCGCCGTGCGCCCCGGCAGCGAGGAGTACCTCGACTCCGAGAAGTACCAGTACCGCCCACGCGACTGGGAGCTGGCGCGCAAGCAGGGACGCACCCTCGCGCCCTACATCAGCACCCTGAATGCGATCGTGCACGCGCATCCCGCATTGCAGGACCTCCGGTCGCTGCGCTTCCACAACACCGACAGCGGCGATGTCATCGCCTACTCGAAGCAGGATGGCGACGACACCGTCCTCGTCGTCTGCACCCTTGATCCGGGGCGCGAGCGGGAAGCCACCATCTGGTGGGATCTCGAGTCGCTGGGGCTGCCCGCCGGCGAGCGCTTCGTCGCGCATGACCTCGTCACCGACAGCACCTGGACGTGGGGTCCCAACACGTTCGTTCGCCTGCGACCATGGGAGCACGTCGCCCACGTCGTGCACGTCCGCCGCATCTGATCCACCCATCCTGAGTCCACCCCTCGCCACCGGAGCACATATGTCGCAGACACCAACCGGACCCGCGCCGCGCGAGGTCTCTGTGCTCGACCTCGACCGCTTGGTGGACGGCTGGCATCACGATCCGCACTCGATCCTCGGACCGCACGCCGACGGCGACACCGTGACCGTGCGCATCCTTCGCCCGGGAGCCGACTCGGTCACCCTGGTCACGCCCGACGGCCGCACCCCCCTCGCCCACGAGCACCGCGGGGTGTGGGTGGCCGCGCTGCCCGGTGGCGTCACGCCGGACTACTCCGTCGACGTGACCTACGCCGGCTCCATCGTCCCCAGCGATGACCCCTACCGCTTCCTGCCGACCCTCGGCGATATCGACCTGCACCTCATCGGCGAGGGGCGGCACGAGCAGCTCTGGCAGGTCATGGGCGCGCACGTCCGTTCGTACGAGACCACTCTCGGCGTGGTGTGTGGAGTGTCGTTCGCCGTGTGGGCGCCGAATGCACAAGGCGTACGGGTCACCGGCGACTTCAACTACTGGGACGGCACTGCCCACCCGATGCGGTCACTGGGGTCGACGGGCATCTGGGAGCTCTACATCCCGAACATCGGCGACGGAACCGTGTACAAGTTCGCCATCCTCGGACGAGACGGCGTGTGGCGCGAGAAGGCCGACCCCTTCGCGTTCGCCACCGAGGTACCGCCAGCCACCGGCTCCGTCGTGTCGACGTCTGCATACGAGTGGAATGACGACGCATGGCTCGATACGCGTGCGCGAACCGACCAGCACAAGCGACCGATATCGGTCTACGAGGTTCATCTGGGCTCATGGCGCGTCGGCCTCGACTACCGCGACCTCGCCGTCGAGCTCACCGACTACGTGCGCGACGCCGGCTTCACCCACGTCGAGTTCCTGCCCGTGGCCGAGCACCCGTACGGCCCGTCGTGGGGCTACCAGGTCACGTCGTACTTCGCGCCGACCTCGCGCTTCGGCAAGCCAGACGATCTCCGCTACCTGATCGACGCATTGCACCAGGCCGGCATCGGCGTACTCGTCGACTGGGTGCCCGCGCACTTCCCGAAGGACGAGTGGGCGCTCGCGCGCTTCGACGGGACCGCGCTGTACGAGCATGCCGACCCGCGACGCGGCGAGCAGCCCGACTGGGGCACCTACGTCTTCGACTTCGGCCGCACCGAGGTGCGCAACTTCCTCGTGTCCAACGCATTGTTCTGGCTCGAGGAGTTCCACGTCGATGGCCTGCGT
The DNA here is from genome assembly GCA_903940375.1 of uncultured bacterium. Lineage (GTDB taxonomy): Bacteria > Actinomycetota > Actinomycetes > S36-B12 > S36-B12 > UBA10649. The sequence continues at coordinate 17,698 of CAJAKT010000245.1, forward strand.
GTGGATGCCGTCGCATCGATGCTCTACCTGGACTACTCGCGCAAGGACGGCGAGTGGTACCCCAACGAGTTCGGTGGCCGCGAGAACCTCGATGCCGTCGCCTTCCTGCAGGAGCTGAACGCGACGGTCTACAAGCGCGTACCCGGCGTCACCATGATCGCGGAGGAGTCGACCGCGTGGCCGGGCGTCACCAAGCCCACCTTCATGGGCGGCCTGGGGTTCGGCTTCAAGTGGAACATGGGCTGGATGCACGACACGCTCGAGGACATCGCGCATGAGCCGATCCACCGGCAGTACCACCACAACGAGATGACCTTCTCGATGGTCTACGCCTACAGCGAGCACTTCATCCTGCCGATCTCGCATGACGAGGTCGTGCACGGCAAGGGCTCG
>CAJAKT010000246.1 GCA_903940375.1 uncultured bacterium
GACCGGGTCCGTCGCCTCGCTGGCGCTCGGCTCCTCCCGATCCCGGACGTGTTTCCCGGTCAGCGAGAAGGGGACCCCCGAAAAACGTGGGGGTCCCCTTCTCGCTGAGCGGGTGACCGGGATCGAACCGGCATGGCCAGCTTGGAAGGCTGGGGCTCTGCCATTGAGCTACACCCGCGAGGTGGGTCAAAGGATAGCCGCGACCGCGGGGTATGCGGCCCGTTGGGTAGGTTCGCCATCGTGTCCCAACCGCTGCGCATCGCCTGGCTCGTGTACCGGGGCAATCCACACTGCGGCGGCCAGGGCGTCTACACCCGCTACGTCGCGCGCGAGGTCGCCGCGCTCGGCCATCACATCGAGGTCCTCTCGGGTCAGCCGTGGCCGCAGATGGACGACCCGGAGCAGCTGGTCGAAGTGCCCGGCCTGGACCTGTACCGCCAGCCGGACCCGTTCCGCGTGCCCCACGTCTCGGAGTTCCGCGACAGCATCGACGCGCGGGAGTTCGCGATCATGTGCACGGCCGGCTTCCCGGAGCCGTGGGCCTTCAGCCAGCGTGCCCGTCGGCTGCTCAAGGGCCGGCGCGACGATTTCGACCTGGTGCACGACAACCAGTGCCTGGGCACCGGCATCCTGGGGATGATGAAGGACGGCTGGCCCGTGACGGCGACCATCCATCACCCCATCACCGTCGATCGCGAACTGGAGCTTGCGCATGCGAGCTCGTTCCGCCGCCGACTCTCGCTGAGGCGCTGGTACGGCTTCCTCGGCATGCAGATGGGCGTCGCGAAGAAGATCCCGCGCATCGTGACCGTGTCCGAGTCGAGTCGGCGCGACATCGCCGCGCAGATGGGCGTCCCGGTCGCGAACATGACGGTCGTGCCGATCGGGGTCGATGAGGCACGCTTCCGGCCGTTGCCGCATATCGCGCGCATCCCGGGTCGGCTCATGACGACGGCCAGCGCCGACGTTCCACTGAAGGGCCTCACGTTCCTGCTCGAGGCGCTCGCGAAGGTGCGAGTCGAATGTCCGCAGGCGCACCTCGTCGTGATCGGCCGGCTGAAGGAGGGCAGCGGTGTGCCCGCCCTCATCGACGGCCTGGGCCTCGATGGTGCCGTCGAGTTCGTCTCCGGCGTCACGGACGAGCGAATCGTCGAGCTGTATGCCGAGGCCGAGATCGCCGTCGTGCCGTCGCTCTACGAGGGGTTCTCGCTGCCGGCGGTCGAGGCGATGGCGTGCGGTGTGCCCGTCGTTGCGACGACAGGCGGCGCGTTGCCCGAGGTCGTCGGTCCTGATGGCGAGAGCGCACGCACCGTGGCCCCCGGCGATCCATCCGCGCTCGCGGCGGCACTTGTCGAGGTGCTGTCCGACGAGCAGGAACGCGCACGGCTGGGGGAGAGCGGCCGGGTGCGCGTGCTCGAGCGGTTCACGTGGCGGGCGCATGCGATCGGGCTGATCGAGATGTGGCGCGCCGAGCTTGCCGAGCAGCGATCGCGGCGGGCCCATGCTGACCGTTGACCTCGACCTGCTGGGCGTGCAGGACGGCAATGTCGTCCTCGACATGGGCTGCGGTGGTGGCCGTCATGCGTTCGCCGTGCTGCGGCGCGGAGCCGACGTGGTGGCGTTCGATGCCGATGCGGACGAACTCGCGAACGTGGCGGTGATGATGGCGGCCATGGTCGAGGAGGGCGAGGTGCCCGACGGTGCGACCGGCACGACGGTGCACGGCGACGCACTCGCGCTGCCGTTCGACGATGCGACGTTCGACCGGATCATCGCTGCCGAGGTGCTCGAGCACATCCCCGACGATGTCGACGCGATCGACGAACTCGCCAGAGTGCTCGCGCCTGGTGGCCGCATCGCGGTAACGGTCCCCGCACGCCTTCCCGAGCGGATCAACTGGGCACTCGATGACGCCTACCACGACTTCCCGGGCGGCCACATCCGCATCTACTCGCAGGACGAGCTCGAGGCGAAGCTCGTGGCAGCGGGTCTCCGCGTGCGCGGGTCGCGTCGCGCGCACGCCCTGCACGCGCCCTACTGGTGGATCCGCTGCGCGGGCGGCGTCGACAATGCCGACCGCGTCGTCGCTCGCCGCTATCACGATGTGCTGGTCTGGCAGATCATGAAGAACCCGCCGGCACTTCGCGTGCTCGACGACCTTCTCAATCCGCTGATCGGCAAGAGCCTGATCATCTACGCCGACAAGCCGCGCTGATGCTCACTCCGGGCGACGTGCGGCAGACCGTCGATGCGATCGCGTCGGTGCAGGCCGGCGACGGTCGCATCCCGTGGGTGCCGGCGGGCAAGACCGATCCATGGAACATGGTCGAGGCCGCGATGGCACTCGATGTCGGCGGACGGCACGATGACGCAGCCCGTGCCTATGCGTGGTTGCGTGACCGTCAGCTTCCGCATGGCGGCTGGTACTCGTACTACGTGGGCGACGAGGTCAGTGATCGCACCCTCGACACCAACGTGTCCGCCTACATCGCGGTCGGGGTGTGGCACCACTACCTGTCCACGGATGACGAGGCCTTCCTCCGCCTGATGTGGCCGGTCGTGGAGAAGGTGATCGACCACGTGCTCGCGTTCCAGTCGCCGACGGGTGCCATCGCCTGGCGTGCGGACGATCCCGCGGACGGTGCCCTGCTGACGGGATCGTCGAGCATTCACCTGAGCCTGCGGTGTGCGCTCGCCATTGCCGCGCACCTGCGCCAGCAGCGGCCCGACTGGGAGCTCTCAGCCGGCGCGCTGGCCATCGCGATCGCGCACCGTCCGGACGTCTTCCTCGACAAGGCGCGCTGGGCGATGGACTGGTACTACCCGATCCTCGGTGGCATCGTGCGCGGCGACATCGCGCGGCTGCGTATCGACGCGGGCTGGGATGCATTCGTTGTCGAGGGCCTGGGCGTGCGGTGCGTGTCCGATCGCCCGTGGATCACGGCGGCGGAGACGTGCGAGCTGGTGATGTCGCTCGACGCGATCGGTGCGGGCGAACGTGCTCGCGAGGTCTTCGGCTGGGTGCAGTTCCTGCGTCATGACGATGGTGGCTACTGGTGCGGCATGAACTTCGAGGGCGAGCGCTTCGACGCCCCGGGTCAGTACTTCACGGCCGACCAGCCGACGTGGAACTCCGCAGCCGTGGTCCTCGCGGCACATGCTCTCGACGGTGACGGCCCGACCGCCGGCCTGTTCCGTGGCGAAGGCCTGCCCATGGGGCTGACCGTCGAGCAGATGCTGGCAGCCGGAATCCGGATCAGCGGCGAAGGGCGCGCAGGCTACCAACCACCTGCACGGGACTGAAGCCATCGGCCACGGCCCGCTGCCACACCAGGAACGGCGCCTGACCACCGAGCGCCGGGTCCTCGAAGACATCGTGGATGGCCAGCACCCCGCCGGGTGCGACGAATCCGGACCACGCCTCGTAGTCGGCCATCGCCACGTCAAGGGCGTGGCCGCCGTCGATGAACAGCAGGCCGACGGACGTGCTCCAGTGGCCCGCCACGGTGGGGGAGTCGCCGACGATCGCGATGACGGCTTCCTCGAGTGCGGCGTCCTCGATCGTCCGTCGCAGGAACGGCAGGGTGTCCATGCGCCCGGTTCGCGGGTCGACGACCTCGGGATCGTGGTGCTCCCAGCCGGCCTGGTTCTCCGTCGAGCCGTGGTGGTGGTCGATCGTGAACAGCACCGTGTCGGCCTCCTGCGCGGCGGTGCCGAGGTAGACCGCCGACTTGCCGCAGTAGGAGCCGATCTCGAGCAGCGGACCGATGCGCGCCGCAGCACGGCCCAACTCGTGCAGGGCGAGGCCCTCGTCATGGGGCATGAATCCCTTGGCGGCCCGGGCCACGGCCAGTGCATCAGGTCGCATACGCGCCACGCTAGCCCCACCCGTGCCAGACTTGCATCGGCCATGACGGGGGGCTTAGGGTTACCTAAGTAAGGACATCCTAAGCATTCATCACATCATGTGGGGGCACATCGTGTTCAGCAGTTTCCTGATCGGCCTGCGGGAGGGCCTCGAGGCGGCGCTCATCGTCGCCATCCTCGTGGCATACCTCGTGCGCACGGGCAACAACCATGCGCTCAAGCGGGTCTGGCTGGGCGTGGGTGCAGCCCTCGTGGCATCGGTGGCGATCGGCGTCGTGCTCGTCCTCATTGACGAGTCCCTCGGGGAGACCCTCGAGCCGGCGTTCGCCGGGACGATGTCCCTCGTCGCCGTGGGGCTGATCACGTGGATGATCTTCTGGATGGCCAGCCGGGCCAAGGGCATCAGCGCCCACCTCGCGGGTGAGATGGATCGGGCACTCGCAACCTCCACCGTCGCCGTCGCCTTCGTCGCCTTCGTCGCCGTCGTCCGCGAAGGCGCCGAGACGGCCCTGTTCCTGTGGGCGGGTATCAACGCTGCCGGCAGCACCGCTGCGCCGCTGTTCGGTGCGGTTCTCGGTCTGGGCACAGCGGTCGCCCTGGGCTTCGTCGTCTACCGCGGTGCCGTGCGGCTGAACATCGGCAGGCTGTTCACGTGGACAGGCGCTGCACTGGTCATCGTCGCGGGCGGTGTCCTGCGCTACGCCGTCCACGAGTTCCAGGAGATCGGCTGGCTCCCGGGCGAGGACAACGTCGCGATCGACGTGTCGGGGACCTTCGCTCCCGACGGTGTGCCGGCGACACTGGTCCGGGGAATCGTCAACCTGAGTCCCACGATGACGTGGCTCGAGGTCATCGTGTGGGTCGCGTACGTGGTCCCGACCCTCATTCTCTTCTTCTGGGTCATTCGCAAGCGCGACTCTGCCTCGAACGGCGCTGCGGCACGCGAGTCAGATCGCGCTGCCGCTCCCAGTCTTCAGGACCAGTAGACGTAGACGCGGGTCCCCACCGCGACCTTCTCGAACAGTTCGGTAGCAAGGTCCATGTCGCGGATTCCCACGCAGCCATGCGAACCGCGCAGGTACCCGACGCTCGCGAAGTCGGGCGAGTAGTGCACGGCTTCATCGCCGTTGAAGAACATCGCGCGCGGCATCCACGAGTCGTACAGGCTCGACACGTGATTGAAGCTCTTCTCCTTGATCGTGAACAGGCCC
>CAJAKT010000247.1 GCA_903940375.1 uncultured bacterium
GGCACCGTGATGAACTGCCTCGCATTGCAGGACTTCTGCGAGAAGGCCGGAGTCGAGACCCGCGTGCAGACGGCGATCACCATGGGACAGGTCGCGGAGCCCTATGTGCCGCGCCGAGCCATCCGGCACCTGGAGAAGGGCCGCGTCGTCATCTTCGGGGCGGGCATGGGCCTGCCCTACTTCTCCACCGACACCACGGCTGCGCAGCGCGCACTGGAGGTGGGGGCTGAGGTCGTCCTCATGGCGAAGGGTGTCGACGGCGTCTACGACGCCGATCCGCGCACCCACCCCGATGCCGTGCGCTTCGACCACCTGACACCGTCAGAGGTGCTGGCGCGCGGGCTGAAGGTCGCGGACGCCACGGCGATCAGCCTGTGCCAGGACAACGACCTGCCCATCGTCGTGTTCAACCTGCTGGTCGAGGGCAACATCGCCCGGGCCGTCCGGGGCGAGACGATCGGGACGCTAGTCTCAGCAAGCAGTTGAGCGTCCCGTCAGGGCGCTGATACCGAACGGGAGCAAGGGTGAGCGAGCAGATCGACGAGGTCCTCCTCGACGCGGAAGCAAAGATGGACAAGGCGATCGCGGTAGCCCGCGAGGACTTCAGCACCATCCGCACGGGACGGGCGACATCGGCCATGTTCAACAAGGTGATGGTCGACTACTACGGCACCTTCACGCCCGTGAACCAGCTGGCCTCGTTCCAGATCCCTGAGCCGCGCAGCGTGCTCATCACGCCCTATGACAAGGGCTCGATGGTCGCCATCGAGAAGGCCCTGCGCGAGAGTGACCTCGGCATCAACCCGAACAATGACGGCAATGTGATCCGGGTGAATCTGCCGCAGCTCACCGAGGAGCGCCGCAAGGAGTACATCAAGGTGGCCAAGCACAAGGCCGAGGATGCCCGCGTCTCCGTGCGCAATATCCGCCGCCATGCGAAGGACGCCCTCGACAAGCTGCAGAAAGACGGCGACGTCGGTGAAGACGATGTCCGTCGTGGGGAGAAGTCCCTCGACGACTTCACGCACAAGCATGTCGAGCACATCGACGAGATCCTCAAGCACAAAGAAGCAGAACTGCTCGAGGTCTGACCTGCATGGGTGAACCCGACGCCGCACAGGCCCCCGCCGCGAAGTCCCGGGCCGGCCGCAATCTGCCCGCAGCCGTGGCATCGGGTGTCGTGCTTGCCGTCGTCGTGCTGGTGAGCCTGTTCACCGTCAAGTGGCTGTTCGCGGTCGTCGTCATCGTGGCGCTGATCATCGCGGCGCACGAACTCTTCCAGGCGTTCGCGCAGGCATCAATCCGGCTGACGCGAACGCCCGTCTTCGCGGCTGTGGTTGTCATCCCTGCGGCCGCGTATGTCTGGGGTGTCACGGCCCAGCTCGTTGCGACCGGCCTGGCGATTCTGGCAATCCTGATGTGGCGGATTCGCCGCGGGTACGAGGGCTATGTCCGCGACGTGACGGCGAGCGCATTCGTCGTCGCGTACCTGCCGTTCATGGCGGGCTTCCTCATGCTGACCCTGGCTGCCGACAACGGGCCGGCTCGAGTGGTCGTGTTCATCCTGTTGACCGTGTCGAATGACATCGGTGGCTATGCCGCTGGCGTGCTGTTCGGCAAGCATCCGATCGCGCCTCAGATCAGTCCGAAGAAGTCCTGGGAGGGGCTGGTCGGCTCGATCATCCTGCAGTGCGCGGTGGGTGCGGTGAGCTTCGTGTATCTGCTGGACGCACCATGGTGGCAGGGGCTCATTGCCGGACTCGTGCTGACGGTCACGGCAACCGCAGGTGACTTCGCCGAGAGCGCCATCAAGCGCGATCTCGGCGTGAAGGACATGGGCACGTTCCTGCCCGGGCACGGCGGCATGATGGATCGCCTGGATTCGCTCGTCCCGAACGCCTTTGCATCATGGGCGCTGTTCACGGTGTTCCTCGGCAGCGGGATCGGCTGACGAAGTGGCACCGCTGCCGGGCGAGCTGGTCTTCGAAGCCCCGAAGAAGGGCAAGCCGCCCCTGCACCTGATGGATCTGGATCCTGCTGGTCGGCGTGCTGCCGTCGAAGAACTGGGGCTGCCCGCCTTCCGAGCCGATCAGGTCTCGCGCCAGTGGCTGGGCCGCCTGAGTGACGACCCGACGGAGTGGACTGACGTACCCGCACCGGCGCGCGATGCGATGTCCGCCGCGCTGCTTCCCACCCTGCTTACACCGGTGCGGGCCATCGACTGCGACGGTGGCACCACCGTGAAGAACGTGTGGCGCCTGCACGGCGGTGCCCTCGTCGAGAGCGTCCTCATGCGCTATCCGGAGCGGGTGACGATGTGCATCTCGTCGCAGGCCGGATGCGGCATGAACTGTCCCTTCTGCGCCACCGGGCAGGCCGGACTGACCCGCAATCTCTCGACGGCCGAGATCGTCGAGCAGGTCCTCGCTGGGGCTCGCTCGCTGGCCCGTGGCGAGGTCGCGGGTGGACCCGGCCGCGTCTCCAACGTCGTCTTCATGGGCATGGGCGAACCGCTGGCCAACTACCGGTCAGTGGTGGGCGCCGTTCGGCGGCTGACGGAGCCGGCACCATCCGGTCTGGGGATCGGCGCACGTGGCATAACCGTCTCGACGGTAGGGCTGGTGCCGCGCATCCTCGACCTCGCGGGCGAGGGCCTGCCGGTGACACTCGCGGTGTCATTGCATGCGCCCGACGATGAGCTTCGCGACACCCTCGTCCCGGTGAACACCCGATGGAAGGTGTCGGAGGTCCTCGACGCCGCCTGGGCCTACGGCGAGGCCACCCATCGACGCGTCAGCATCGAGTACGCACTCATCAAGGACATCAATGACCAGCGGTGGCGCGCGGAGCTCCTTGCCGATCGCCTGGTCGGCCACCTCGTGCACGTCAATCTCATCCCGCTCAATCCGACACCGGGATCCAAGTGGACGGCATCGCGTCCGGAGGACGAGGCGGCATTCGTGCGCGCACTCGAGCGCCGCGGTGTTCCCGTCACGGTTCGTGACACGCGCGGTCGCGAGATCGACGGCGCCTGCGGGCAACTTGCCGCTGCGACTCCGTGATCCGCGTGTCCCGCCCGCCCACCGTGGCAGACTGACGGCATGACGATCGGTTCGATGGGGGGAATCCCCGATGGTGATGATGAGGCACTGGCATCCGGGGCCCCGATCGATCGCCGCGACATGGCCATTGCGATCGTCCAGAGCATCGCCCGGCTCTTCGTCGGATTCGCGTTCATCCTGTGGATGATGTCGCTCGCGCCACAGACTGCGGATGACTCGGTGTTCTACCCGGTGCTCCTCGCGGTCGGTGGCATCACGGTCTACGTGCTGTTCTTCCGCCGGCAGCTGAAGCGCGTGTACAAGTCCCGTTACCCGACGCTCCGGGCAGTCGAGGCGCTCATCCTCACGGCGACGATGTTCCTCGCCATCTTCGCCATGGCCTACGTCGAGGTCTCGTTGTCGCAACCCGGCTCATTCACCGAGGACCTCGACAACTTCAGCGCGTACTACTACGCGCTTACCGTGCTGGCGACCGTCGGATTCGGCGACATCGCACCGAACTCGGTCTCGGCGCGCGCGGTGACCATGGTGCAGATGTCCCTGGACATCGCCTTCATCGCGGTCCTGATCCGCATCATGGGCGGCGCGGCGAAGAAGGCGATCCGAGAGCGTGCACGCGAGGCAGCCGAGCATCCGACCGACAAGGCATAGGGGAGTCGCATGGGTTCGTATCAGGCAAGTCGTGACAGGGCACTTTCCGACCCGTCTGGCTTCTGGCTGGAAGCCGCTTCGGCCATCGACTGGATCGAGCCGCCGACGGTGGGCCTTGACGGGTCTGAGGCGCCGCTGTACCGATGGTTCCCCGACGGTGTGCTGAACACCTGTGCGAATGCGGTCGACCGGCATGTCGAGGCGGGTCGCGGTGAGAGGATCGCGATTCGCTACGACAGCCCGGTCACCGGCACGCGGGCATCCGTCACCTATTCGGCACTGCTCGACATGGTCTCCCGGTTTGCGGGAGTGCTGGCCGATCTGGGGGTCGGATACGGCGATCGCGTGATCGTCTACATGCCGATGATCCCCGAGGCCATCGTCGCGATGCTGGCGTGCGCGCGCCTCGGTGCCGTCCATTCAGTGGTCTTCGGTGGTTTTGCCCCTGCTGAACTCGCTGCGCGCATCGACGATGCGGAGCCGACCGTGATCGTGACCGCGAGCTGCGGGATCGAGCCGTCGCGTGTCATCGAGTACAAGCCGCTGCTCGACGAGGCGCTGCGGCTTGCCACGCATGTGCCGATCGCATCCGTCGTGCTCCAGCGGCCGCAGGCGTCGGCCGAGATGGGGCCGACCGATGTCGACTGGCACGAGCGGATCTCGACGGCACATCCGCACGAGGTCGTGCCGGTTCGCGCGACCGACCCGCTGTACATCCTCTACACATCCGGAACCACCGGCCGGCCGAAGGGCGTCGTTCGCGACAACGGCGGTCATGCCGTCGCGATGGCGTGGTCCTTCGAGAATGTGTACGGCATGGGTCCCGACGACACCTGGTGGGCGGCCTCCGACGTCGGCTGGGTCGTCGGTCATTCCTACATCGCCTACGCGCCGCTGATCGCGGGTGCGACGACCTTGCTGTACGAAGGCAAGCCGGTCGGGACGCCCGACGCAGGCGCGTTCTGGCGGGTCATCGAGGAGTACGGCGTCGCGGCACTGTTCACGGCACCGACGGCCATCCGGGCGATCAAGAAGGAAGACCCGGACGGCGCACTCCTGGCCGCATACGACCTGTCGAGCCTGCGCACCCTGTTCCTCGCGGGGGAGCGGCTGGACCCCGATACCTACCACTGGGCGACCGACAAGCTCGGTGTTCCCGTCATCGACAACTGGTGGCAGACCGAGACCGGCTGGCCGATCGCCAGCAACCTGCGCGGCCTCGAGCCGATGACGATCAAGCCCGGCTCACCGACCGTTCCGGTGCCCGGCTACGACGTTCGCGTGGTCGACGGTGCCGGTGCTGACCTGCCCGCGGGCCAGGACGGGGCGATCGTGATCCGGCTGCCGCTGCCGCCCGGCACGCTGCCGACCCTGTGGCGTGACGACCAGCGCTACATCGACTCCTATCTGAGCGTGTTCGAGGGCTGCTACACGACCGGTGATGGCGGCTACATCGATGAGGACGGCTACGTCTACGTCATGGGCCGCACCGACGATGTCATCAATGTGGCCGGGCATCGCCTCTCGACGGGTTCGATGGAGGCCGTTGTCGCCGCGCACCCGCAGGTTGCCGAGTGCGCCGTCATCGGCGTGCAGGACGCGATGAAGGGCCAGGTGCCGCGGGCGTTCGTCGTCCTCAAGGCGGGGGTCGATGTCGACCCGGCCGTCCTGCAGGCCGAGATCGTGGCCGCCGTGCGCAATCAGATCGGGCCGGTCGCCGCGCTCAAGGAGGTCGTGATCGTCCCCGGGCTGCCCAAGACCCGTTCCGGCAAGATCCTGCGCCGCACGATGCGGGGGATCGCTGATGGTCGGCCGGAGGCGATTCCCAGCACGATCGAGGATGTCCGGGTGCTGGATGTGATCACGCCGCTGTTGCAGGGCTGAACCGGCTCCGGATTGGATACAATCCGTCGGTGACTGGCGCATTGGATGGCATCCTCGTAGCTGACTTCTCCCGCGTGCTGGCAGGTCCGTACGCGACCATGCTGCTCGCCGACCTCGGGGCCACGGTCGTCAAGGTCGAGCGGCCCGGTGCGGGCGACGACACCCGGTCGTGGGGTCCGCCCTTCACGGCCGACGGGCAGTCGACCTACTTCCAGTCGGTCAATCGCAACAAGGCCTCCATCGCTCTCGACCTCTCCGACGAGGCCGACCGGGAGATCGCGGTCGCGCTGGCGACTCGCGCCGATGTCCTCGTCGAGAACCACAAGCCGGGTGCACTGACCCGCTTCGGCCTGGACTACGAGCAGGTCAGCGCCGTCAACCCGGCCGTCGTCTACTGCTCGATCAGCGGCTTCGGCTCCGGCCTCGGCAGCGACCTGCCCGGCTACGACCTGCTCGTGCAGGCGATGGGCGGACTGATGAGCATCACCGGATCGACGGAGCCGACCAAGGCGGGGGTGGCCGTCGTCGATGTCCTCACCGGGCTGCACGCTGCTGTCGGGATCCTTGCTGCACTGCATCATCGTGACCGCACAGGTGAAGGCCAGCGGGTCGAGGCGACCCTGCTCACCAGCCTGCAGTCGTCGCTGGTCAATCAGGCATCAGCCTTCGTGGGAGCGGGTGTCGTGCCGCGACTCATGGGCAATGCGCATCCGTCCATCTCGCCGTACGAGGTGTACTCCGCCGCTGACCGGCCCATGATCCTCGCCGTCGGTAACGACGGCCAGTTCGTCCGCCTCGCGAACGTCCTTGGGGACCCGTCGCTGTCGACGGATCCGCGCTTCGTCACGAATGCGGCGCGCGTCGAGAACCGCGAGGCTCTCACGTCAGCAATCGAGCACCGGCTGACGCAACGTCCTGCTGATGACTGGCAGGAGGAGCTGACCGCAGCGGGTGTCCCGTGCGGACCGATCAACGACATCGCTCAAGGTTTCGCACTGGCCGAGCGGCTCGGCCTCGAGCCAGTTGTCGATGTCGCCGATCCACGTCGCAGCGCGCCCCAGCGCCAGGTCGCCAATCCGGTCGCCTACTCGCGGACGCCTGCCTCGTACCGCTCGGCGCCCTCGCATGTCGACGAGGACCGGGCCGCAGTGCTGGCGCTGCTGGGTCTGGGGCCCGCATGACCCGGGCCACGGCGCAGGAGACGGTGCTCGGCTCGCTCCGCTCGGATATTCTCACCGGCCGGCTTGGACCGGGGGACCAGGTCGTGCAGGAACTCCTCGCCGAGCGCTACGGCGTGAGCCGGGTTCCGATCCGCGAGGCGCTGAAGACCCTCGAGAGTGAGGGCCAGGTCGTGTACTTCCCGCACCGCGGCTACTTCGTTGCCGAGCTCAGTGTCGCTGACCTGCTCGAGGTGTACCGCCTGCGGGCGATCCTGGAGGCGGAGGCGATCCGGCAAGCGGTTCCGACCCTTGGCTTGGATGATGTCGAGGCCCTTGCCGAACTGATGGCGGAGATCGAATCGGCTGCGGCGCAGGGCGACATCATCGCGATGACGGCGGCCAACCGGCGTTTCCACTTCGCCCTCTTCGATGCGGCGGGGTTGCCTCGGCTGTCCCGGATCCTGCACCAGCTGTGGGAGGCCACGGATGCCTACCGGGCGCTGTACTTCCAGGGTGCCGAGAACCGCGACCGGGTGGCTCGCGAGCACGCCCGGATGCTGAGCGCGCTGCGGAAACGGGATGCTGAGGCACTCGTCCGCCTGCACGATGAGCACCGGGAGCACTCCGTCGGCGCGGTCAGCGCCATCCTGGCGGCCCGCGACCGTTAGCCTGAGCTCGATTGGATACAATCCGACAGATTGGATCCAATCCACCGACTGATTCACCGCACCGATCCCTACCCGCACCAGGAGGACCCATGACCCGCCCGCCGCAGTCGCCCTTCGGCCTGTTCGCGATCGACCACCTGCTGTCCGAGGAGGAGCGCGCGATCCGCGACGTGGTGCGCGAGTACGTCGACTCCGAGATCCGGCCGCACATCGCGGACTGGTTCGAGGAGGGCAAGATCCCGGCGCGTGAACTGGCGAAGGACCTCGGCACCCTCGGCGTGCTGGGCATGCACCTGGAGGGATACGGCTGCCAGGGGACATCGGCCGTTGCCTACGGTCTGGCGTGCCTCGAGCTCGAGGCCGGCGACTCCGGCATCCGCTCGCTCGTCAGCGTGCAGGGCTCGCTGGCGATGTACGCGATCCACGCATTCGGGTCCGAGGAGCAGAAGCAGGAGTGGCTGCCGCGCATGGCGGCTGGCGACGCGATCGGCTGCTTCGGCCTGACGGAGGCTGACTTCGGCTCCAACCCCAGTGGGATGCGCACGCATGCGCGGCGCGACGGCGACGACTGGGTGCTCGAGGGCTCGAAGATGTGGATCACCAACGGGAATGTGGCGGATGTCGCTGTCGTGTGGGCCCAGACGGACGACCGCATCCGCGGGTTCGTGGTGCCCACCGATACGCCCGGGTTCCGGGCGAATGTCATCCACAAGAAGATGTCGCTGCGCGCCTCTGTCACGAGCGAACTCGTCTTCGACGGCGTGCGGCTTCCCGCAGATGCAGTGCTGCCCGAGGTATCCGGGCTACGTGGCCCGCTGTCGTGCCTCAACGAGGCACGCTTCGGCATCGTCTTCGGCACCCTCGGTGCTGCCCGAGACTGCCTCGAGACGGCCATCAACTACAGCATCGACCGCGAGCAGTTCGACAAGCCGATCGCCGCGTTCCAGCTCACCCAGAAGAAGTTCGCCGACATGGCGCTCGAACTGGGCAAGGGCATGCTGCTGGCCCTGCACCTCGGGCGATTGAAGGACGAGCACCTCGTACGACCGGAGCAGGTCAGCCTGGGCAAGCTGAACAACGCACGTGAGGCACTGGCGATCGCCCGCGAGTGCCGCGGCATCCTCGGCGGAAACGGCATCACGCTGGAGTACCCGGTCATCCGGCACATGAACAACCTCGAGTCGGTCTTCACGTACGAGGGCACGAACGAGATGCACACGCTGGTTGTTGGCGAGGCGCTGACCGGGATTGCGGCGTACCGATGAGCGGGTCGCGAGGAGTGAGCGCCAGCGAGCCCCGCAGCGGGAGCTCTGAGGGGATGAGCGGGTCGCGCGTGCTCACGTCGGTTGTCGGCGGTCAGGCTGTTGCGGGATCCGACGAGCGACCGGATGTGAACCCGTCTGACCTGTCCGACCTCGTCGCAATAGCCTCCCTGGGAGGCACGAGCGTGGCTTCGGACGCGGTAGCTGCCGCGTCGGCAGCCTTCGCCACGTGGTCACGCACGACTCCGTGGCAGCGCGCTGAGGTACTCGATCGCGCAGGTACGGAGATCATCGCGCGGGCCGACGAGCTCGGCGACCTCCTTGCGCGCGAAGAGGGCAAGACGTATCCGGAGGCTCGCGGAGAGGTCGTGCGCGCGGCGCAGATCATGAAGTACTTCGCCGGAGTGGCACTGCAGCCGCACGGTCAGGCGCTGGACTCCGTGCGCCCGGGCATCGACATCACCGTCACCCGCGAGCCGGTGGGTGTCGTCAGCGTCATCACGCCCTGGAACTTCCCCATCGCCATCCCGGCGTGGAAGATCGCGCCGGCACTCGCCTTCGGCAACACCGTCGTGTTCAAGCCGGCCGACCTCGTGCCGGCCAGCGCATGGGAACTCGTCGACATCCTCAATCGCGCCGGCCTGCCTGCTGGCGTGCTCAATCTGGTGCTGGGTCGCGGGTCCGTTGTGGGCCCCGTGCTCACCGGTGACCCGGCCGTGTCGGCCGTGACGTTCACGGGGTCGGTCGAGACCGGCCGCGGCATTCTCGCTGGCAGTGCGGGCAGCGGGATCAAGGTGCAGCTCGAACTCGGTGGCAAGAACCCACTGGTCGTGACCGAGCGCGCGGACTTGGCTGTTGCGGTGGAGTGCGCGATGCAGGGCGGCTTCGGCTCCACGGGGCAGCGCTGCACGGCCTCGTCGATCCTCGTCGTGACCGATGGCGTGCACGACGCATTCGTCGATGCGCTCACGGCGCGCATGGGCGCCTGGAGCGTTGGCGATGCACGGACGGGCGGCATCGACATGGGTCCCGTCGTCGATGCGTCACAGTTGGCGCAGGACTCCAGCTATCTCGATACAGCGCGGGCGGAAGGCGCCGAGATCGTCGGTGGCAAGCGTGTCGACGGTGCCACCGAAGGTCATTACCTGACTCCGGCGCTCGCCGTCGGCACGTCGATCACCGACACGATCAACCGTGAGGAGGTGTTCGGTCCCGTGATGTCCGTCGTGCGAGTGGCCGACTATGCGGAGGCGCTGGCGGCCGCGAATGCGAGCACCATGAACCTCTCCGCGGGTATCTGCACCGCCGACCTTGCGGAGGCGTCGCACTTCAAGCGCAACTCCAAGGCCGGCATGGTGATGGTGAACCTGCCCACCGCGGGCGTCGACTTCCATGTGCCGTTCGGTGGCCGAGGCGAGAGCAGCCATGGTCCGCGTGAGCAGGGCACGGCCGCTGTCGAGTTCTTCACCACCTCGAAGACGGCCTACACGGCACCCGGTTCTCCCTCATGAGGTCGTAGCATCGACAGCATGAGCGACGACCAGTTCCCCGCGGCCTACCTCGACGACATCTTCACCGAGCCCGATCCCGATGTGCACACTCTTGCCAACCTGGGCCCCCTTGCTCCGCTGGCCGGGTCATGGACGGGCGAGGCCGGCAGCGACACGCATCCGGTGGTGGAGGGGACCAAGACGGAGCCGTACACCGAGACGTGGACGTTCGATCCCATCGATCCGCAGACGAACGGTCCGCAGCTCTTCTACGGACTGCGCTACCACCAGCACATCGTGCGGCCCGGTGGCGTCGAGACCTTCCACGACCAGGTGGGCTATCTGCTGTGGGAGCCCGCGACCGGTCTCGTGGCCATGACCCTGGCGATCCCGCGTGCACAGGTGGCGATGGCCGGTGGGCATGCGCAGCCCGGTGATCGGAAGTTCGTACTGCGTGCCGCCGTTGGCGATCCGAACTTCGGAATTGTCACCAGCCCCTTCCTGGATGCCGCTTTCCACACCACCGCGTGGGAGATCACGTTCCGGGTCGGCGACGACGACACCTGGGCCTACCGGCAGACGACGACTCTTGACGTGCATGATCGACCAGGTGCTTTCGACCACACTGATGCCAACCGACTCGTGCGCGTCGCCCCACCCGTGCCGAATCCGCTTGCGGCGGAAGCTACAGGCGAAGGGGCTTGATCGGCGCTCCGATGAGGGTCGGGTCATTGCGCCAGTCGACCCCGGGCACATCGATGTAGAGCTCGATCTCGTTGCCGTCGGGATCTGCGATGTAGAGGCTGTGCGTAACCGTGTGGTCACTCGCCCCCATGATCGGAACGCCGTTGGCGGCGAGGGTTGCAACGGCCTCTCGCAGATCGTCGTCACTGTCGCCGATCTTCAGGCCGAAGTGGTACATGCCCACGCGTCTTCCGGCCGGGAGGGCGGCCGCATCCATCCCGACCTCGATCAGCAGAAGTTCGTGGTGGGTACGCAGGGAGGGTGCCGAGAAGGCCGCGGCAGGGAATGCGATGGGGACATCGTCGCCGCCGAGAATGGCGCGCCAGCCCAGCACGTCACGGTAGAAGTGCACTGACCTGTTGAGGTCGCGCACGTACAGGACCAGATGCCCGAGTTCCTTGATCTCCACGCTGTCTCCTGTCGACCGTGTCGGGTGGAGCGAGCCTAGTGGCCGAGATTGCGGGCGAACATGGCCGCGCGCCGCGACGGGCGTCCGGTGCGAGCCTCGGAATCGTCAGCACTGGTCATGACACGGAGCCCGACGTTGGTGCCGAGCCAGCGGAACGGCTCCGGCTCCCACTGCTTGGAACGGTGGTCGACCCACGGCAGCCGGACGATGTCTGA
>CAJAKT010000248.1 GCA_903940375.1 uncultured bacterium
GCTTCAGCGGCGTCCTCGATCGCGGGCAGCATCGCCATCGCCATCGCACCGTTTGCCCTCGGGGTGCTCTCCGACACGGTCGGTTTCCACGTCGCATTCCTGCTCGTCCCGGCACTGCTGGCCGGCGCGCTCGTCATCCTCGTGGTGCGCCCGGAGCCCGACGTCGCCGCCATTCCGCAGTAGCGATCACGATGCCGGCGGCCAGCACGAGGCCCACGGCGCCGGCAAGGACGGGGAGCGGCGACGGGTCCTGTGCTGGTGCGCTCTCCACCGCAGGTGTCGGACTCGGCGACGGCATCACCGCATCGACGGGAAGCTCGACGGGAAGCTCGACGCGCAGCAGCCGATCGTCCCGCTCGCCCGCGACGAGCAGCGCTGTCCCGTCAGGTGTCCAGGTGATCGCCTCCCCCTGCAGCTGCAGCGGCAGGTAGACGGTCTGCGGGTCGCTGCCCGGCGGGAGGCCGACGAAGGTGAGCGCATCGACGTAGTCACGCAGCACGTAGCGGGTGCCGTCCGGGCTGACGGACCCGTCCGTGACGAAGGCCCCCTCGCGACGCACCGGCCTGGCAATGTTGACCCGATCCGCCGAGAGCGGATCCGGCAGCGCGTAAAGCCGGCCTCGTGCCGACTGCTTGGTCACGACCCAGACCCGCAGCGAGTTCGGATCGCTGAGGATGGTCTCGGCGTTGTGCGACCGATCGGAGTACGTGAAGCGATACGTCTTCGACGACAGCGTGCGGTCCCGGAGCTTCTTCGGCTCGCGCACCCGATGCAGCCGCACCTCCGACCACGAGTCGAGGTTGTCACCGACATCAGCGACCCACAGGACCGGACGGCCCTTCCTGTCACGACCCGAACCGATCGCCTCGATATCGCGCGCATCGATTCCCTCGATCGTGAGGGTGGCGAGGGTCCGGCAGGTGCGCCCGTCGACCGCATAGATGCGCGGACCGCCGGAGGAGTCGTTGTGCAGGTACAGCACGCCCGGATGCAGCTGGCTGTACGTCATCCCGCTGATCTCGGTGAAGCGCGCATCGTCGAAGCGGCAGACCGTGGTCACCCCGTCTGCGGCCACTGCCGGAAGCGGTGTGGTGATGGCCACCGCGGCGGCCATCGCCACCAGCCAACGCCACGTGCGCACGACTACCGCCGCAGGGCGGCGAGGAGCACGACCACCGTGAGCGAGATCAGGACCGCGAGCGTGATGAAGCGACGGGTCCGCGGGTCCATGGCCACACCCTACGTTGGCCGCCGTCCCACCCCCACATCAACGCGAGCGGCCCGTTGTGGCTGGGTTTCGGGTCCCGAAACCGACCACAGCGGGCCGCTCGACGATAGGAGGAGGGGCTGCGTAGCTAGACGCCGCCGACTCCCAGCAAGGACTCGATCGGGCTGATCGCGAAGTAGAGGACGTAGGCGATCGAGATCACCCACATCAGCCAGCCGATCTGCTTGGCCTTGCCCGTGAAGATCTGGATCACGGTCCAGGACACGAAGCCCGCCCCGATGCCCGTCGCGATCGAGTAGGTGAACGGCATGAGCGCGATGGTCAGGAACGCCGGGATGCCGATCGAGTAGTCCATGAAGTCGATGTGCCGGATCTGCGTCATCATCAGGAAGCCCACGACGACGAGGGCCGGCGTGGCCGCCTCGTAGGGGATGACGGTGACGAGCGGCGCGAAGAACATCGCCAGCAGGAACAGCGCGCCCGTCACGAGCGACGCAACACCCGTCCGAGCGCCCTCACCGATGCCGGAGGCCGACTCGATGTAGGCCGTGTTGCTCGAGGTGGAACCCATACCGCCCGCGATGGCTGCGACCGAGTCGACGATCAGGATGCTCTCGAGATGCGGGATGTCACCATCCTCCTCAAGCAGTTCCGCCTCCGTGGCCAGGCCGAAGGCCGTGCCCATCGTGTCGAAGAAGTCACTGAGCGTGAGGGAGAAGATCGCCAGCATCGAGGCGATAACGCCGATCATCTGGAAGGACCCGAACAGGTTGAACTGCCCGAGCGCGCCGAGATCCGGCATCGCGAACAGCGAGCTCGGTACGGACGGAACGTTCAGGCCCCAGCCGACCGGGTTGACGACGGAACCGTCCGGACCGCTCTTGGATCCGACGTTGAACAGTGCCTCGATCACGATGGCGAGCACGGTCGTCGCCAGGATGCCGATGAGGATCGCGCCCTTCACCTTGCGCACGACGAGGATGATCGTCAGGAGCAGGCCGAACACGAAGGTGAAGATCGGCCAGCCCTGCAATTGGCCGAAGATGCCGAAGGACACGAGCGGCACGCCGCCCCGCACGATGCCTGCATCCACCAGGCCGATGATGGTGATGAACAGGCCGATGCCGACGCCGATGGCGTACTTGAGCTGCTCGGGCACGGCACGGAAGACAGCCGACCGGAATCCCGTCAGGACCAGTATCAGGATGAAGACGCCCTCCAGGACAACCAGCCCCATCGCGTCCGCCCACGTCATCTGGGGAGCGAGGGTGAAGGCCACGTACCCGTTGAGGCCCAGGCCTGCCGCGATCGCGATCGGGAACCGGCCGATGGCACCCATGAGAATCGTCATGAGGCCGGCGACGAGGGCCGTGGCGGCCGTCACCATCGTGATCGCCTTGACGACATCGTCCGTCCCGCCGATGAACAGGCCGTTGATGTCCTTTGCCGTACCGATGATGAGGGGGTTGAGCACCACGATGTAGGCCATCGTGAAGAACGTGACGAAGCCGCCACGGATCTCGGTGCCGTAGGTGGATCCCCGTTTGGTGACCTCAAACCAGCGGTCGAACCCGCTGACAGTAGGGGTATGGGTCGGTGCGGACATCAAGCCTCCCGGTCTTGGCCGAATAGTTCAGGCGCGCCGGGGAAGGCGACGGTGTCGGACGTTCCGGCGGAAGGGTAGCGTGTGCGCACCATGCGCGGAGGAAACCACGGCCAATCGGATACGGATGCGATCCTTCCCGTAGCCATCGGCACAGCGGTGTGGTGCGCACTGCTCGTCATCCTGCTGCTCGCGCATTCCACACTGGCGGAGAACGGCACGACCTGGTGGATCGGTGCAGCGGCCGTCGGCGCGGTCAGTGGCGTGGGTGGGCTGATCTTCCTGCGGTGGCGCAAGCGTCGCGCACTGCGACGCACGGGTCAGGAGTGACCGAGGTCCAGCGGGTCCCAGTTCAGCTCGTCGTGCGCAACGGACGGTCGCACCTCGGCTTCGGGCTCGACCTCCGAGTGCGCTCCGCAGCCGAAGGCGAGCGCAACGACGCGGCCATCAGCCGGGCTCATCGGATTGGCGCAGACGGCGAACTGCTGGCCGAGCGCACCGCCCATGGGAAGCATGAAGCCGCAGGTCGAGCACTCTCCTGAGGCCTGACGCGCCATCGGCGTGGTCGGACCGAAATCACCGCTGACCCAGCGGTCGGCAGCATCGTCGCGGCCAATCGGTGACAGCACCCGCAGACGACCGAGACCGAGTTCCCACTGGCCTGGGTGGAGTGGCGAAAGCGACGCCACCGACTCGAGGTCTTCCTCGCCGGTCAGCCCGGCGATCAGCCGCTCATCATCGGGCTGAGTCGGCAGGACATCGCCGGGGCCCAGATCACCTGGACGAACGCGGTCGCTCCACGGCAACCAGGCCGGGGCCACGATGGCATCCGGACCGGGCAGCAGCACGACGTCATTGACCGTGACGACCTTGGCCCGGGGGGCCCGCGTCACGGTGACGGCCCACTGCCAGCCCACATAGCCGGGGTTCAGGCAGCCGAAGGCATGGGTGGCCAGACGCTCGTCCTCCATGACCACGCCAAGGTGATCACCGACCATCTCCGCGCCAGCGTCGGCCTCAGCGGCGGCGCGCGCGATATCGACGGCAGCAACGAGCGCCGAGTCGCGCTTGGCCTCGCCGGATGCAGTCGGAGTCATGGACTGATTGTGGCCCACCGGCCGGATCAGGCCGAGGCTGGGGCCAGCGATAGTCTCAACACATGACGCGCGCCCGACTGCCACTCATCCTTGCCGGTGTCGCCGTGGCGACTCTCGGCCTGACCGCTTGCGAGAAGCCGAACCCCGGTGCATCGGTCTTCTCCGGGACCACGAGCCAGTTCCAGCGAGCGGCCTGCTGGTCGAGCGACAGCACCTACCTCGACGACAGCACCTGCGCCTCCGCAGCGCTCGAGCAGGCCGCTAAGAACGCTTCGGCCGTGCGCACCCTGCCCGGCCAGACGATCGGCATCTCGGTCGATCCGGTGGTCGCCGACATCGGCTGGTTCCCGGTGCTGGGCGGCCAGCGGCTCAGCGACACGCCCGTGACGAGCACCTACTTCCGCTTCACGCCCACGCGCGAGCAGCTGCCAGCCGGCGGTGCGTCGATCGCCGTGGTGGCCGGTGACGACAAGGGCTCCCGCGGGATCTGGATCTTCCCGCTCACGACCAGCTAGATATCGAAATCGTCAGCAACCGCACGCAGCACCGCGGCGACCTTGGCGGCCATCGCATCCGGCGGGTACTTGCCCCGACGCAACTGGTTCGAGATGCCGTCGAGCAACTTGATGAGGTCCTCAACCAGCACGGCCATATCGTCGGCCGGCTTGCGCGACCCCTTCACGACCGACGGAGCTGCCGAGAGCACGGTCAGCGACAGCGCCTGCTTGCCACGGCGGCCGTCGACGACGCCGAACTCGACCTTGGATCCGGGCTTCAGCGCCGTGACCCCCGCGGGCAGGGTGGAGACGTGCACGAAGACGTCGTCGCCCTCATCCGATGAGATGAAGCCGAAGCCCTTCTCGGCGTCGTACCACTTGACGGTTCCGGTCGGCACGGCTGCCTCGCTCACATTGCGCACGTCAGACGGTGGGGTGCCGTCGGCACGGGCTCCCCGCGCCTGAAAAGGTTACCCCGTGACCTCATCGGACTCCCGCGCCGACCTCGTGCTGAGGGTCGGGGGCTGGATCACCGCTGCTGGCCTCACCTTCACCCTCATCGCGATCCTGCCCCTGGTCCTGCCCTCCCTCGAACTGCCGGGCGCACTCTGGTTCCTGTCCATGCTCACCGGGGTGGGGCTGATCGTGGTGTGCATCGGTCTCGTCATGGGCGCCCGCAGTCGAGGGCGAAGCCGCTGACGCCGACAGGCGTAACGTAGGACGGATGGCCACCCCTCGCAGTCTCGCCGACGACCTGCGGCAGCGTGATGACGCTGCCATGGGACGGCTGCTGCGTCGCCGGCCCGATCTCCTGCACCCCGTGCCACCGGACTTCACCGCACTGACCGCGCGGGCGACTGCCGGCCCGTCCGTCTCCCGGTGCCTGGATGCCCTCGACACGATGCGCCTGCATGTACTCCACACGGCTGCCGAGCTGACCGTCGAGTCACCCGCCTCCTCAATCGAGATCATTGATCGGGCCGGCCGTGACCTGCCGACCGAGGCCCGCGCCGATCTCGATGCCGCCCTCGCGGATCTCCACGACCTGGCCCTGCTCTGGGGAGCGCCCACGGCCCTGCGCGCCGTCCATCCGGTCCGAGACATGGTCACGACGGCCCTGACACCGCCGTGGCCGCGACCGGGTGCTGGCGACGGCGAACCACATGACCTGCACGATGTGAACGGCCAGGCGGCCCTGCACGCCCGCGAGGCGCTGGCTCTCGTCCGCGACCTGCTCGACGACTGGTCGGTCCATCCGCCCGGGATCCTCCGCAGCGGCGGCCTCTCGCTGCGCGACTTCGCCGCGGCACGTGGTCGCCTGCAGGCCGACTGGGCACGGACCGCGCTGACGATCGAGATCGCCCACGCCGCGCGGCTCTTCACCGACGACCACGACGAGTCACCCCACTGGGTCCCAACCGACCACTACGACGCCTGGATCGCCAAGGAACCGGCCGAGCAGTGGATCGACCTGGTGCAGGCATGGCTGGCCCTGCCGCGACTACCGTCCATCGCCGACGAGAAGACGCAGGTGCTGTCGTCCGACCGTGACCGACGAGCCGTTCCCGTCCTGCGCCGCGAGATCCTCGGCCTGCTGGCCGGTCTGCCTGAGGGCGTATCCCTGGCGCAGGAACGCATCCTCGCCGTGCTCGATGACCATCAGCCGCGTCGAGCTGGTGA
>CAJAKT010000249.1 GCA_903940375.1 uncultured bacterium
CTGATGGGAGAAGTGGCGAGAAATGCCACGAAGAGGGCCGATCCTCGCCGTTTGTCCCGCATTGCGGGAGAAACGGATGGGGGCGTGGTTGGGTCGGGGCTATGGATGCGGGCGGCGGGGATGCGGGCGGCGGGGGTGCGGGCGGCGGGGATGCGGGCGCGGGCGCGCGGGTGCTGTGGGTGCCGGACGAGGCAATAGCAGCGAGCAGCGCCATGGCCCGACTGCAGGAGCGGCACGAAGCCCTGGACTACCGCGCACTGCATCGGTGGTCGGTCGAGCAGCCGGAGCTGTTCTGGCGCGAAGCCTGGGACGACCTCGGCATCATCGGAACGGCCGGGGACACGACCTGCCAGGGCGAGGGCATGCTCGGGACCAGGTTCTTCCCGCAGGCGCGGCTCAATGTGGTCGACACTCTGCTCGCCGGCCCGGCGGAGGACGTCATCCTCATCGGCATCACAGAGGGTGGCCAGCGTAGGGAGCTGACGCGCGGCGAGGTGCGCAGCGAAGCGGCCGCGGTGGCGAGCGCGCTGCGATCAAGCGGTGTTCAGCCGGGAGATCGCGTCGCGGCGTGGACGCCGAACACCGTCGAGGCCGCGATCTACGCGCTCGGCGCGCTCGCCATCGGTGCGGTGGTCAGCACCGCGTCGCCGGACTTCGGGCCGACAGGCCTCATCGACCGCTTCGGCCAGATCGAACCTGTGGTCCTGATGGTCGCGTCCGGCTACGAGTACGCCGGTCGATGGATCGACTGTGTCGATCGCCTCCCCGAGGTGCTGGCGGGCCTGCCGACGGTGCACACGGTGGTCGTTGTCGGGGCAGACGTGAGCGGTCACGTCACGTGGGAGTCGTGGCTCGCACCGCATCGCGGCGCGATGCTTGCGCCCGTTCCGCTGCCGTTCGCACATCCGGGCTTCATCCTGTTCTCCAGCGGGACGACGGGCCGCCCCAAGTGCATCGTCCACTCGGCCGCCGGCGTGCTCCTCAAGGTGCTCTCCGAGCAGGCGTACCACCTGGACATCCGCGAGCAGGATCGCGTCCTGTACTTCACGACGTGCGGCTGGATGATGTGGAACTGGCTCCTGTGCGCGCTGGGTCGTCGGGCCTGCATCGTGCTGTACGACGGCAACCCGGGCTTCCCGACGATGTCGCGGCTCTTCGAGATCGCGGAGGCGGAGCGGCTGACCTTCCTCGGCCTGTCCGCGAAGTTCATCGACGCGACGCGCAAGTCGGGCATCCGTCCGGTTGACGACGCCGATCTCTCGACCCTTCGAACCATCGCGTCCACCGGGTCACCCCTGGGCCCCGATGGCTTCGACTTCATCCACGACGCCGTCTCGCCAACCGCGCACCTTGCCTCGATCTCGGGCGGCACCGACATCTGCGGCTGCTTCGTGCTCGGAGTGCCGACGGAGCCGGTGCGGCGCGGTGAGATCCAGGCCCCTGCGCTGGGTCTCGACGTCGAGGTCTTTGCGGATGACGGGTCACCGGTGCCCCGGGGGCAGACCGGCGAACTGGTCTGCCGCACGCCGTTCCCCTCCATCCCGCTGGGCTTCTGGGGTGATGCGGACGGGTCCCGACTCCACGATGCCTATTTCGAGCGCTTCCCGGGGGTCTGGGCCCACGGTGACTTCATCGTGCGCACGCCGGCTGGCGGCTACGAGATCCTGGGCCGTTCGGACGCTACGCTCAATGCGAATGGCGTACGGATCGGGACCGCCGAGATCTACCGGATCGTGGAGAGCTTCGACGAGGTCACGGAGGCCTTGGCGGTCGGTCAGGCGTGGGATGGCGATACCCGGGTCGTGCTGTTCGTGACCATGGCGGCAGGTGCGGAACTCGACGATGAGCTGCGGGCACGCATCCGGTCCGCCCTGCGAATGCAGGCAAGCCCGCGGCACGTGCCCGCTGTCATCGCTGCTGCCCCGGCACTGCCACGCACGCGGAGTAACAAGCTGGCTGAACTTGCGGTGGGCGACACGGTCAACGGACGTGTCGTTCGGGACGCGTCGGCTCTGGCAAATCCTGATGCGCTGCAGTGGTTCGCGGAATGGACCTCGGCCGGCTAGAGGTCGATTGCCGGTGCTGCCGTCGAGCCGCGCACGACCAGTTCGGATTCGACGAGAACGTGGTGGGCTCGCTGACGGGGCCTCTCGATGCGCGCGAACAGTCGCTGGGCGGCAAGGGTGCCCATCCGCTCCAGGGGCTGCGCCACCGTGGTCAGGCTCAGGGTGCGCAGGGCTCCCAGGGCGATGCCGTCGTACCCCACGACGGAGACGTCTCCGGGCACTGACTGACCGCACTCCTGCACGGCAGCGATGGCGCCGAGCGCGGCGATGTCGTTTGCGACGAACATGGCGGAAGGCGGGCGAGGTCCGGCGAGTGCGCGTTGGGCTGATGCGTAGCCGGCGGCATCGGTCAGGCCTCCCGGGATCACCGTGATGTCGTCCTCGAGTCCCGCACTCGTCATCGCATCTCGGTATCCCTGCTCGCGATTCCGGGCGACGGGGTTGTCGCCGCCGGCCAGATGAGCGATGCGGGTGTGTCCGAGACTGATGAGATGCTCCGCCGCGAGTGCGCCGCCGGCGACGTCGTCGTTGCTGATGGTGTCGATCCGCGGGCCGTGGATGTCGTCGCGGGTCACGACGACGGTCGGCACCTCGGCGGCGAATCTGCGGAGGGCTGCGGGGGAGAGGCGGTGGGACACGAGGATGAGTCCTTCGACCTGGAACTCCAGCAGCTTGTCGAGTTCCGCCTGCTCGCGGTCGGGATCGGCGGCCCCGGTGACGAGCATCGTGCTGTAGCCCTGGGCGCGGACTTCCGACTGGATGCCGTCGAGGATGTCGGCGAACACCGGGTTGTGCAGGTCCAGGACGAGCACACCGACCGTGCGGCTGCGACGGTCGGCAAGGCTTCGGGCAGCCGCATTGGGCCGGTAGCCCAGGTCCGCTGCGGCCTGCAGGATGGCCTCTCGGCTGGCATCGCTGACCTTCGGGGAGCCGCGCATCGCCAGTGACACCAACGATTTGGAGACCCCTGCGCGTGATGCGACATCGTGAATCGTGGGTCGGGGCTCGCGCATGGGTCCTCCTTCCGCCGGGGGCTGCCATTGCGTGATCAGGGTCAAGTGTGCCACGATTATTGGAACGTTCCAACGGAAAGGCAGGATCATGGCGGACTTTCTCCGACGCGTAGCTTCGGCACCCATCTCGTGGGGGATCTGCGAGGTCCCGGGCTGGGGGGCGATGCTGCCGACCCCGCGGGTCCTGACGGAGATGGCGGGCTTCGGCTTCACGGCGACGGAGCTCGGCGCCCCGGGGTTCCTGTCCACCGACCCCGACGAGGTCAAGGCTGAGCTCGCTGCCTACGGCATGACGTTGATGGGCGGCTTCACCCCAGTCGTCCTGCACGACCCCGCGCAGCGGCAGGCCACGATCGACAGCGCCACCGCGACCGCGAAGCTCTTCCAGCGAGCAGGTGCGACCAAGTTCGTCTCTGCCGTTGTGCAGGACATGGACTGGTCAGTCCCGCGCCCGCTGAGTGCAGACGAGCAGCGGCACATGGTCGAGATGTTCGGCGTCATCGACGAGATCTGCGCGGCGCACGGCCTCGAGCAGGTCTTGCACTCGCATGTGCAGACACTGGTCGAGACGAAGGATGACGTGAACCGCGTGCTCGATACGTGCGACGTGAACTGGTGCCTGGACACCGGCCATCTCGCCATCGGCGGTGTCGACCCGGTGCAGTTCGCCAAGGAGGCGATGGACCGAGTCGGGCACGTGCACCTCAAGGATGTTCGGCTCGACATGGTGCCTCCGGTACTGAGCCGCGAAGTCACGCTCATGAATGCGGTGCAGAACGGCCTGTTCACCCCGCTGGGTCAGGGCGACGTCGACATCGCGGGCGTGATCCAGGCGCTCGAGGCCGGCGGCTACGACGGCTGGTACGTCATCGAGCAGGACACCGCGCTCACCGACGGGCTGCCGTCGGATGGCGAGGGCCCGATCGACGAGGTCCGTACGTCCATGCAGTACCTGACCGACGTCGTCGCCCCGACTCTGGTCGGCTAGTCGCACATGATCGTGGAAGTCGTGAGTGTCGGGCGCGTGAGCGTCGACCTGTACGCGGCCGAGCCCGGCGTGGGTTTCGACGGGCAGCAGACCTTCACGAAGTCCGTCGGAGGCAGCCCCACCAACGTCGCGGTGGCTGCCGCGCGCCTGGGTCACCGTGCCGCAGTCGTCACGAAAGTCGGTGACGATGGATTCGGTGCATACGTGCGCGAGCGGCTCGCTGGCTGGGGTGTCCTGACGGATTTCGTCGGCGTGCAGCGCGGCGGCCAGACCCCTCTCGCGCTGGCCGCACTTGATCCGCCGGAGACCCCCACGGTGGCGTTCTACCGTGGACCGGCCGCGCCGGATACGACCCTGCTCCCGGCTGATCTGCCAGACGAGGTCGTACGTGACTGCGGACTGCTGTGGATCAGCCAGGGTGCGCTCGCGCAGGGCTCCACGGCGACAACATGCATGACCTGGCTCGAGCAGCGGGCGCGGACCGGGCACACCGTGCTCGATCTCGACTACCGCGCGGCGCTCTGGCCCGATGTGCTCACGGCACGTTCCGCAGCGCAGCGGGCGATCGCCCAGTCGACGGTGGTTGTCGGCAACCGCGAGGAGTGCGAGATGGCGTTGGGTACCAGCGACCCGGATGCGGCCGCTGATGCGCTGCTTTCGGCAGGGGTCGAGCTGGCGATCGTGAAGCTTGGCGCGGATGGTGCACTGCTCGCAGCAGCGGGTGGCCGCTGGCGGATCGACCCGATGCCGGTGCAGGTGGTCTGTGGTCTCGGCGCGGGGGATGCGTTCGGCGGCGCGCTGTGTCACGGGCTGCTCAACGACTGGGATGTGCCGCGAATTGGCAGGTTTGCTAATGCCGCCGGTGCCTATGTGTCGGGACGGCTGACCTGCGCCGACGAAATGCCATCGGTTGCCGATCTGACCGACATGATGGCGGGGGAGGCAACATGAATCTCGACCGTGACCGCTACCGCGCACTCATCGAGGCCCGGATCCACGAGCCGGAGTCCCTGCGCACGGCGCTGACCGGACGTACCCGCCGGACGATCGCCGGGGCAGACGGCCGTCTGCTGATCCTCGCTGCGGACCACACGGCGCGCGGCATGCTCGCGGCCGATGGTGACCCGCTGGCGGTAGCCGATCGGTTCACGATGCTCGACCGGCTCATTCAGGCGCTCGCGGTGCCCGGTGTCGACGGCGTGCTGGCGAGCGCCGACGTGCTCGAGGAGCTGGCCTGGCTGGGTGCGCTCGACAACCGGCTTGCCATTGGCACGATGAACCGGGGCGGCATCATCGGTGCGCAGTGGGAACTCGATGACCGCATGACGGCGTACGACGCCGACCACGTCGAGGCCTACGGGCTTGACGGTGGCAAGACCCTGCTGCGGATCGATGACACCGATCCGGGTGTTGCCCGCACTATCGAGGCGGTTGCGGCAGTGACGACACAGCTCGCTGATCGGCGTCTGATGTGCATGGTGGAGCCGCTGCCGTACGTCAAGGATGCAAGCGGGCGCGCAATGCTCGATACCTCGGACGAGCGGCTGATCAAGGTCGTCGCGATCGCCTCCGGCCTCGGGTCCTCGTCGGCGTACACCTGGCTGAAGATCCCGGCCAGCGACCGCATGGCTGAGGTGGCCGCTGCGACATCACTGCCGATCCTCATGCTCGGCGGTGATCCGGGCGCTGACTCCGACCGCACGTTCGATCGCTGGTCGACGGCAATGCGTGAACCGAATGTCCGCGGCCTGGTCGCCGGCCGCACCCTGCTCTACCCGCATGCGGGGGAGTCCCATCAGGCAGCGGCACGTGCCGCCGCCATCGTCCATGGAGGTTCCGCATGACCTGGTTCCATCCCGCAGGCACCCTCGCCGACGGACGTGCAGATGTCGTGGTCACGCCCGCGGTCGCTGGCTGGGATTACAGCGGCCTGCTTGTCTACACGCTGCGTGCTGGTGAGGCCGTTTCATTGACCCTCGCCGAGGACGAGGGCGTGCTGTTGCCCCTCTCCGCGCGTGACATCGACGTCACCGTCGACGGTCAGGCCTTCCGCCTGGCCGGGCGCGATGGCGTGTTCGACGCGGTCTCCGACTGGATCTACCTGCCGCTCGGCTCCGACGTCACGATCGCTGGCTCTGCGGGTGAGGTCGCGGTTTGCACCGCTCGTGCGACGCAGGTGTTCCCTGTTGCGCACATGGCGGCGGCTGATGTTCCGGTCGAGGTGCGTGGGGCTGGACGATCGACGCGGCAGGTCACCAATGTCGCGACGCCGGGATCGTTCACGGGCGCTGACCGCATCAACGTGTGCGAGGTCATCACACCGGGCGGCAACTGGTCGTCGTGGCCACCCCACCGCCACGATGGCATCGGGGAGTGCACGGTCACGAACGAGGAGATCTACTACTTCCGCATCGGTCGCGAGGATCAGAAGCACGGTGACCCCGTCGGTCAGGGGCTCTTCCACGTCTACACCGTCGACGGCTCCGTCGACGAGACCGTCACGCTCCACGACGGCGACGTCTACGTCGTTCCGCAGGGCTACCACGGCCCCACTGTCGCCCCGCCCGAGTACCCCATGTACTTCCTGAACGTCCTCGCCGGTCCGGGCGAGGAGCGCAGCATGTCCTTCTGCGACGATCCGGACCATCACTGGATCCGGGAGGCGTGGGAGACGCAGGCACCGGACCCCCGGCTGCCGTGGTCTTCGGCGGCTGGTCGAACTGAGAGGGCGTGACGTGAAGCGCATCGGTATCGCGGTCCTGGGACTGGGCTGGATGGGCCAGGCCCACAGTCGCTCGGCACTGCGCATTCCCTCCCTGTTCCCGGACCGTTCCTTCGATCCCGAGCTCGTGGTCTGCGCAGACACGGATCCTGCGCGACGCGAGCGCGCCGTGCGCGACTTCGGCTTTGCGCGGGCAGTGGAGGACTGGCGTGATGCGATCACGTCCGACGTGGATGCCGTGTGGGTCACGGCGCCGAACATGCTGCACATCCCGATGATCGAAGCGGCGTGCGCGGCCGGCAAGGCGGTCTTCAGCGAGAAGCCGATCGGCGGCAAGCCGGAGCAGGCTGTCGCAGCCTTCCGTGCTGCGCAGGCCGCCGGGGTGGCCACGGGTGTCGGCTACAACTACCTCTGGGCACCGCTCGTCCTGCATGCACGCGAGCTCATCGCGTCCGGCGAACTTGGCGAGATCACGCACTACCGCGGTCGGTTCCTGTCGATGTACGGCAGTGACGAGCTCGGCCTGCTCAGCTGGCGGTTCATGATGGACGAGGCCGGCTACGGAGTCACGAGCGACATCCTCAGCCACTCGGTCTCGATGGCCCAGTTCCTTGTCGGTCCGATCGACGAGGTCGTCGGCATGAAGGCGACCACGATCACTCATCGTCCGCTGCCGACAGGCGCCGCAAGCCACTACGGGCGCGGTCGGCCCGAGGATCCCAAGGGCGAGGTCGAGAACGAGGACTTCGCATCCATGCTGTGCCGCTTCGAGAGCGGCGCGACGGGAACCTTCGAGAGCAGCCGGACGATGGTCGGGCCCGAGAGCCAGAACGCGTTCGAGGTTTACGGAACCAAGGGCTCGCTGTCCTGGAATCTCGAGCGCATCAACGAGCTGCTCTACTACCGGATCGGATCGGACAAGAACACCGGCTACACGACGATCTTCGGCGGCGATCGCTTCCCGTTCCACGGTGCGTTCGTCCCGGGCCAGGCCAACGCGATCGGATTCGAGGACCTCGTTGCCATCGAGGACTTCTCGTTCATGGAGGCGCTGGCGACCGGCGGCTCGTACTCGCCGAGCTTCCGCGAGGCGGTGGACGTGGTGAGTGTCCAGCAGGCGTTGATCGACTCATGGGACTCCCGCACATGGCAGTCCGTTCGTGACCTTGCAGAAGGGGAGTCCTGATGTCCGACAGCACGATCCGCCTCACCACCGCCGAGGCGATGGTGCGCTACCTCATCGCGCAGCGCATCGTGATCGACGGTGAGAATGTCCCGTTGTTCCCCGGCGTACTGGCGATCTTCGGACATGGCAACGTCGTCAGCCTGGGTCACTCACTCGAGGCGCATCGTGACGAGATCCCGGTGTGGCGCGGCCAGAACGAGCAGGGCATGGGCCTGGCCGCCGCGGCCTTCGCCAAGTCGGTACGCCGTCAGCAGGTCATGGTCTGCACGTCATCGATCGGCCCTGGCGCGACGAACATGGTCACCGCCGCTGGCGTTGCGATGGCGAATCGACTGCCGGTCCTGTTCATCTCCGGCGACACCTTCGCCTCGCGCCTGCCTGATCCCGTACTTCAGCAGGTCGAGCACTTCGGCCATCCGTCGACCACCGTGAACGACGCGTTCCGTCCGGTTGTTCGCTACTGGGATCGGATCATGCATCCGGCGCAGGTCATCACGTCGCTGCCCCAGGCAGTTGCCGTCCTGCTCGATCCGGGGGAGTGCGGGCCGGCTTTCATCGGCCTGCCGCAGGACATCGCGGCAGATGCATACGACTTCCCGGTCTCGTTCTTCACCACGCAGGTGCACGAGATCGCCCGGCCGCGCCCGGACCTCGGGCAGGTGTCGCGTGCCGCCGACGTGATCCGTGGGGCCAAGCGCCCGGTGATCGTCGCGGGCGGTGGTGTCCACTACTCCCGTGCAGAGGCGGAACTTGCTGCCTTTGCTGAGGAATTCGGGATTCCGGTGATCGAGACCGTTGCTGGAAAGTCATCGTTGCTCGCATCGCATCCGCGCTATGCCGGGCCCATCGGCGTCACGGGCGCGGCGGCAGCAAATGTCGCGGCCACGGGCGCGGATGTCGTCATCGCGATCGGCACGCGACTCGAGGACTTCACCACCGGTTCCTGGACGGTCTTCGATCCCGATGCTCAGATCATCGGAGTCAACGCTGCTCGCTTCGACGCCGTCAAGCATCGCTCGCTTCCGGTCGTGTCGGATGCCCGTGAGGCATTGGTTGACCTCGGTGCTGCGCTCCGCGGGTGGAGTGCGGATGCTGAATGGACGGCCACGGGCAGCCGACTGCGCATCGACCTGCAGCAGTTCGTCGATGAGCGCATCGCTGACGATGGTGTCTGGCCACCGAGCTACGCCCAGCTCGTCGGCCTGGTGCACGAGTCGGCGACGGCGGATGACTACGTCCTCACCGCGTCGGGCGGCCTGCCGGGCGAGTTGAACGTCAACTGGATGAGCAAGGAAGTGGCCTCCTTTGACTGCGAGTATGGCTTCTCCTGCATGGGCTATGAAGTCTCTGGGGCCTGGGGCGCGGCATTCGGGCGCGCGACGGGCCAGGTGTACGCGATGGTCGGCGATGGCTCATACCTGATGCTGAACTCCGACATCTACGCGTCGGTGCTGTCCGGCAAGAAGTTCATTCTCGTGGTGTGCGACAACGAGGGCTACGCGGTCATCGAGCGACTTCAGGTGAACCAGGGCGGTGCGTCGTACAACAACATGCTGGCCGACTCACGTGGTCCGGGTGCGCACGTGCGGGTTGACTTCCGGGCGCACGCCGAGGCGATGGGAGCGCTGGCGCTCGAGGCCGGCAGCCTCGCTGAGTTCGCCGAGGCGCTGCAGACAGCACGGGCGGCGGACCGGACGACGGTGATCGTCACGGACGTACGGGCCAGTGACTGGACCGAGGGCGGGGCGTTCTGGCAGGTCGGGGTGCCCGAGGTAACCGAGCGACCGGGTGTGGCGGCGGCCAGGGCGTCGATGGATGCCGGTCTGGAAGCCCAGCGTCGCGGCGTCTAGCCGCTCAACGAGGGATTAGTCGGTTGCGTGGAGGGCGGAGTTGAGGCCGCCCCACGTACCTTCGCGCAGGACCACCTCGATCGCGCCTGACTGCGAGTTGCGGCGGAAGAGCAGGTTGTCGGCGCCCGAAACCTCGCTGGCCTTGGCGACGCTGCCATCGGGCAGGGTCACCTTCGACCCCGCCGTGACGTAGAGCCCTGCCTCGACGATGCAGTTGTCGCCGAGTGACAGGCCGACTCCGGCATTGGCCCCGATGAGGCAGCCCGTGCCGATGCTGATCACCTGGGTGCCGCCGCCTGACAACGTGCCCATGATGGAGGCGCCGCCGCCGACATCGGATCCGTCACCGACCACGACGCCCGCGGAGATGCGTCCTTCGACCATCGACGTACCCATCGTGCCGGCATTGAAGTTGATGAAGCCCTCGTGCATGACGACGGTGCCGGGCGCGAGGTAGGCGCCGAGACGGACGCGATCGGCATCGGCGATGCGCACGCCGGACGGCACGACGTAGTCGACCATGCGCGGGAAGCGGTCGACGCCGAAGATCACCAGATGCTGGCCCTTGCGGCGCAGATGCAGGCGCGTCTCGGTGACCTTGTCGGCCGCGACGGCACCGACATTGGTCCACGCCACGATCGGCAGGACGCCGAAGATGCCGTCGAGGTTGATCGAGCGCGGGCGAACCAGTCGGTGCGACAGCAGGTGGAGGCGCAAGTACGCATCTGCGGTATCGGCGGGCGGAGCCTGCAGGTCATCGATGATGGTGACGATCGAGCGCACGGTGACACCACGGGCCGTGTCGGAGTCGATGCCGGAGTCGAGGCTGGGCACATCGAGGGGCTCGGTGCCGAGAGCCGGTGCCGGGTACCAGACGTCGAGGATGGTGTCGCCGTCGAAGGTGGCCAGGCCAAGGCCCGATGCCCCGCCGGCGACAGTCGGGCCTGCAGCAGCGTCAGTCGTCATGCGGCTACCGTAGCGGCGTGACCGTGAACCCCGGATTGGACCTCACGACGGGCGCAGTGCACCTGGCCGTGACCCTCGTCGACATACCGAGCGAGTCGCGACACGAGGGCCCACTCGCCGACGCGGTGGAGAGCGCCCTGGCCGCCGTCCCGCACCTGACGGTGACACGGCACGGCAACACGGTCGTCGCGCGCACCACGCAGGGCCGAGCTGAGCGGGTGCTCATCGGCGGGCATCTCGACACGGTGCCCGAGCACGGAAACCTCCCGCATCGGATTGAGGGCGGGCTGCTGTTCGGCCTGGGGGCCTGCGACATGAAGGGCGGCGTCGCCGTTGCCCTGTCGCTCGCAGCGACCGTCGAGACCCCGGTGCGCGATGTCACGTACGTGTTCTACGAGTGCGAGGAGATCGAGGCGAGCCTCAACGGCCTGCAGCAGCTCGCCGACCACCATCCGGAACTCCTTGAGGCGGATCTGGCGATCCTGATGGAGCCATCCGATGCCGGGATCGAGGCTGGCTGCCAGGGCACGCTGCGAGTCGCGGTCACCGCGGCCGGCAGTCGTGCAC
The DNA here is from genome assembly GCA_903940375.1 of uncultured bacterium. Taxonomy (GTDB): domain Bacteria; phylum Actinomycetota; class Actinomycetes; order S36-B12; family S36-B12; genus UBA10649. The sequence continues at coordinate 11,359 of CAJAKT010000249.1, forward strand.
ACAGTGCGCGTTCGTGGCTGGGTTCCAACGCGATCCACTCTGCCGGCGGGATCCTCGACCGGCTTCGCGCGTACGTTCCTCGTCGGCCCGTTGTCGACGGTCTCGAATACCGCGAAGGTCTCAATGCCGTCGGGATCAGCGGCGGGGTGGCGGGCAATGTCATCCCGGATTCGTGCATCGTGACGGTCAACTACCGGTTCGCACCCGACCGCAGCCTTGATGAGGCCATCGCACATGTCCAGGAAGTGTTCGACGGATTCGACGTCGAGGTGGTGGACGCGGCTCCGGCGGCGATGCCCGGGCTTGACCGGCAGGCGGCCGCCGATTTCGTGCGCGCGATCGGCGAGACGCCGCGTCCCAAGTTCGGCTGGACCGATGTGGCGCGCTTCTCGGCACTCGGTGTGCCAGCACTCAACTTCGGACCCGGTGATCCAGCGCTGGCACACACGCGCGACGAGCATGTGCCGCTGGCGCAGATCGAGTCGTGCGAGGCGCGGATGCGCACGTGGCTC
>CAJAKT010000250.1 GCA_903940375.1 uncultured bacterium
CGCCCGCGCATTCTGGCTATCGTCACCGGACCTGTTCCACATCTGTGGATAAGATTGTGGATACCTAGCCGAAAACGGGGGATGACGTGGATGCGACCGGCGACCTCACTGAAGTGTGGGCGACCGCAATCGCCAGCCTGGCCGATGGCAGCCTGACCCCTCAGCAACGGGCCTTCGTGAACCTCACCCGGCCGATGGGCCTGGTCGAGGACACCGCCCTGATCGCCGCCCCCAATGAGTTCACCAAGGACGTCCTCGAGACCCGCCTGCGTCCCATGGTGGTCGAGGCGCTCTCGGCGACCCTGGGTCGGGAGATCCGGCTCGCTGTCACGGTCGATCCCTCCATCGATCCCACCCTCGACGAGACCACCGACGAAGTCGCGGACGCTACGTACGCCGACGCCGTCGAGGCGGTGGCTGTCTCGGCTGATCGTCGCGACGACACCGCTCGTCCCGGTACCGGTTCGCCGGGCACCCGCAGTGAGGACGGTCGGCTCAACGACAAGTACACCTTCGAGACCTTCGTCATCGGCTCCAGCAACCGCTTCGCCCACGCAGCTGCGGTCGCCGTCGCCGAGCAGCCGGCCCGCGCGTACAACCCGCTGTTCATCTACGGCGGTTCCGGCCTGGGCAAGACTCATCTGCTCCACGCCATCGGCCACTACACGCGCACGCTCTACAAGGGCACCCGCGTGCGGTACGTCAGCTCCGAGGAATTCACGAACGAGTTCATCAACTCGATCCGTGACGACAAGGCCGCCAGCTTCCAGCGCCGCTACCGCGATGTCGACGTTCTCCTCGTCGATGACATCCAGTTCCTGAGCGGAAAAGTCCAGACGCAGGAAGAGTTTTTCCACACTTTCAACACCCTGCACAATGCCAATAAGCAGATCGTCGTGACGTCCGATCTCCCGCCGAAGCAGCTTCCTGACTTCGAGGATCGGATGCGCTCCAGGTTCGAGTGGGGCCTGATCACCGACGTTCAGCCGCCGGACCTCGAGACCCGTATCGCCATCCTCCGGAAGAAGACGATCCAGGAGCGCCTGGTCGCACCTCCCGAGGTACTCGAATACATCGCCTCCAAGATCTCCAGCAACATCCGCGAGCTTGAAGGTGCGCTGATCCGAGTGACGGCCTTTGCCTCCTTGAACCGGCAGCCCGTCGACCTGTCGATCACTGAGGTCGTCCTCAAGGATCTGCTGCCGTCGGACATCGGACCGGAGATCACGGCCGCACAGATCATGGCCGCAACCGCTCAGTATTTCGGTGTCACCGTCGACGACCTGTGCGGATCAAGTCGCTCACGTGTGCTCGTGACGGCTCGACAGATCGCGATGTACCTGTGCCGCGAACTGACCGATCTCTCCCTGCCGAAGATCGGGCAGGCCTTCGGCGGCCGTGACCACACCACCGTCATGCATGCCGACCGCAAGATCCGCCAGTTGATGGCAGAGCGGCGGAGCCTGTTCAACCAGGTCACCGACCTCACCAGCCGGATCAAATCGCAGCCTCGCACCATGTGACCCATCCATCACATTGACACCCTTGGGCACGTCTATCCCCATGCTGTCCCCATGTGTGGATAGTGAACAGCGCACGCTCAACTGGTGGAGTCCTCAACTATCTGTCCCCATAAAGTGGACATCCTGTGGATAACTGGAAATCCCCTCCCCTTTGGAGGCCCCATTCTGGGGATAACTTTCTCCTTTCGGTGCGCCACTGGATTCACCTCGGCCCGCTGTCCACCACTGTCCACAGAAGTCCCCTGTGCTGTCCCCAAGGTGTGATTCGCGCGCCACGCCTGCCGATCGGGCGAAATACTGGTTATCCACCTGATCCACAGCGCCTATGACGACGACTACCTATCCCTACGAAGAATGACAGTGAACAACAATCAGCAGGGCACTGGTGGACAACCGAACCGACCCCACTGCACCAAGGGGCGGGTTTCCTGTAAGACTGTCGCCTCATCACGGAAGTGGAGAACAAGGTGAAGCTTCGCGTCGAGCGCGATGTGCTCGCGGATTCAGTGGCCTGGGCTGCTCGGACCCTGCCCTCACGTCCGTCCCTGCCCGTGCTGGCCGGTCTGGTACTCACGGCGACCGACGGTGTGCTGACCCTCAGCAGTTTCGACTATGAGGTGTCCGGTCGCGTCGAGATCTCCGCAGACGTCGCGACCGAAGGCACCTCACTCGTTTCCGGCCGACTGCTCGCCGACATCGCGCGATCACTTCCGCCTGCGCCCGTCACGATCGAGAGCGAAGGCACCCGCATCTCCATCACCTGCGGACGATCCTCCTTCACGTTGCCTACCCTGCCCGGTGAGGATTACCCGCAGCTGCCGGACATGCCCACGGCTTCCGGCACCATCACGGGATCTGCCTTCGCGAGTGCTGTTGCCCAGGTCGCCATCGCCGCTGGACGTGACGACACCCTGCCGACACTCACGGGCATGCGGATGGAGATCGAAGGGCCGTCGCTCGTGCTCGCCGCCACCGATCGTTATCGCCTGGCCGTTCGCGAGTTCAGTTGGGATCCGCAGTCTCCGTCGATGTCAGCTCATGCGCTCATCCCGGCACGGACCCTTGCGGATACCGCGAAATCCCTTGCGGATGCTGATCAGGTCACCATTGCGCTCTCCTCCGGCGGAACGGGTGAAGGACTCATCGGCTTCGAAGGCCACGGTCGTCGCACCACGACTCGGCTTCTCGATGGTGAGTTCCCGAAGTACCGGTCACTGCTGCCCAGTGAGTCGGCAGCGGTTGCCATGGTCGAGACCGCAATGCTGATGGATGCGGTCAAGCGCGTTGCTCTCGTTGCTGAGCGCAACACACCGGTCCGTCTCGCCTTCGAGGGATCCGAGCTCACCCTGCGCGCAGGCGCGGGTGACGATGCACAAGCGGTCGAAGTTCTCGAGAGCGCACTTGATGGCGATGCCATCGACATCGCATTCAACCCCGCCTATCTCCTCGACGGACTCGCCGCGATTGGTTCCAGCACAACGCGGTTCTCGTTCACGCAGCCAACTCGTCCGGCAGTCCTCACCGGTATCAACGACGAAACCCAGCAGTCACTCGATGACTACAAGTACCTGCTGATGCCCGTCCGTCTCACTGGCTGAGTCGCGTGTGGGTAGCCGGGTTACGGCTGACGGATTTCCGGTCGTACGAACAGGTTGACCTGACGCTCGCCCCTGGCGTGACGACATTCCTGGGCCAGAACGGTCAGGGAAAGACCAATCTCGTCGAGGCCATCGGATACGTCTCTGTGCTCGGCAGTCACCGGGTTGCCACCGACGCACCGCTGGTGCGGTCAGGAGCGGAACGAGCGATCATCGGACTTGAGGTAGTGCGCGATGACCGCACGACCCTCGTCGAACTGGAGTTGAATCCCGGGCGCGCAAATCGAGCGAGGTTGAACCGCTCGCCGGTGCCTCGGCCGCGGGAAATCCTGGGTCTGCTTCGCACCGTGCTGTTCGCGCCCGAGGATCTGTCCCTGGTGAAGGGAGATCCCTCGGATCGTCGCCGGTTCCTTGACGAGCTCCTGATCCAGCGGACACCACGCATGCTCGGCGTCAAGGCGGACTACGACCGAATCCTCAAGCAGCGCAACGCATTGCTGAAATCGGCCAGTGCCGCGAGGAGGGGCAATGCGCAGGATGTCGCGCGCACGATAGAGGTCTGGGACGGCCAACTGGCGGAAGTCGGCGGAGAACTGGTGGCGGCACGGGTCGCGCTGGTCGAGGATCTTCGTCCGCATCTGGTGGAGTCCTACGCCCTCATAGCCGGAGGTGCCGATGCGGTGAGCTCCGCTGATGCGACCATCGCGTACACCAGCGCACTGGGCGCCGGTGTTGAGAGCACGAGCGATCGGACGCTGTGGCGCGATGCCCTCCTCGACGGGATCGAGACTCGGCGTGCGGAGGAGCTCGCACGCGGCGTGACTCTCGTCGGTCCGCACCGCGATGACCTGTCGCTGGGACTCGGGGGACTGCCGGCCAAGGGCTTCGCCTCTCACGGCGAGTCATGGTCGATCGCACTCGGCCTTCGGCTGGCCGGCCTGGAGGTACTGCGGATGGACGGCGACGATCCCGTCCTCATCCTCGACGACGTCTTCGCCGAACTCGACGGCCCACGTCGGCGTCGGCTCTCGCAGCGGGTGGCGACCTGCACTCAGGTGCTCATCACGGCCGCGGTGGGCGAGGACGTTCCTGAGGAGCTGGCTGGGCGGCGGCTCATGGTGACGCGGGGGATGGTGCGCGATGGCTGACGAGCCCATCGATCCTGCTGAGGCTGCCGCTCAGGCGGCATCGGCCGCCCTGCGCCGGGCCACCCGGTCCACGACGAAGTCGAAGAGGGGCACGCCGGCGTCCCGGCAGCGGTCAACGGCGCCGATCGGCCGCGACCCCCAACCCCTCTCAGCCGCGGTCGAGGGGCTGATCCGTGATCAGGGCTGGCAGGACCAGTCGGCCGTCGCGGTGCTCATCTCCGAATGGGGTGAGATCGTCGGCCGGGATATTGCCGAGCACGTGACCCCGGTGTCCTTCGACGACGGGGAGCTGCTCCTTCGGGCCGAGTCGACCGCCTGGGCGACCCAGGTGCGACTGCTGCTGCCCCAACTGCACCGTGCGGTGGACGACCGGGTGGGCAAGGGGGTCGTCACCGCCATCCGAATCCAGGGCCCGCAGGCCCCCAACTGGTCGGCTGGACCCCGTCGCGTACCAGGCCGAGGGCCACGCGACACGTATGGCTAGACGGCCCAAGAAGGCATCTTCGTCTCACTAACGGCGGATATCCGTACACGTTATTGAGGGTGGGGGGGTCAGCGTCCCTCACAGGCTTCCAAGCCCCGTGGCGTGGCATTCGATGTCGGTGGAAACCGATAGACTGGGACTCACGTCCGAACCCGCACCAGGCGGTGTTCCGACTCACCCGAGGAGGCCCGCCAACCGTGTCCTATGACGCCAGTGCCATCACGGTTCTCGAAGGACTGGACGCGGTTCGCAAGCGCCCCGGCATGTACATCGGCTCGACCGGCGAGCGCGGCCTGCATCACCTCGTCTACGAGGTCGTCGACAACTCCGTCGACGAGGCCCTGGCCGGACATGCGAGCGAGATCAGCATCACGCTGCTCGCCGATGGCGGCGTCCGCGTCATCGACGATGGCCGCGGCATCCCCGTCGACATCGTCGAGAGCGAGGGCAAGCCCGCCGTCGAGGTCGTCCTGACCGTGCTGCACGCGGGCGGCAAGTTCGGCGGCGGCGGATACCAGGTCTCCGGCGGCCTGCACGGCGTCGGCGTCTCCGTGGTCAACGCCCTGTCCACCAATCTCGACGTTGAGGTCCGACGCAACGGGTTCGTCTACCGCCAGTCCTACCTGCGCGGCGTTCCCGTCGCACCACTCGAGAAGGGCGAGGCTGCCGACCACACCGGCACCACCGTGACCTTCTGGGCCGACGGCGGCATCTTCGAGACGACGCACTACGACTTCACCACCCTGTCGCGTCGCTTCCAGGAGATGGCCTTCCTCAACAAGGGCCTCACCCTCACCCTCGTCGACGAGCGCACAGCCGTCTACGTCGACCCCAACGCAGAGATCGACCTCGACCCCGATGCAGAGGTCGATGATCCGAGCATCGAGCAGGTTCGGCGCATCACCTACCACTACGACGGTGGCATCGCCGACTTCGTCCGGCACATCAATGCGAGCAAGGGTGCAGCCAACCCGACGGTCATCGACATCGAAGCCGAGACCGAGGACAAGCGGATGAGCGCCGAGATCGCGATGCAGTGGAACAACACCTACGCAGAGTCGGTCTACACGTTCGCGAACACCATCAACACCACGGAAGGCGGCACGCACGAGGAGGGCTTCCGCAGTGCGCTCACGACACTGATGAACAAGTTCGCGCGCGAGTGGAACATCCTCAAGGAAAAGGACCCCAACCTCAGCGGTGACGACATCCGCGAAGGCCTCACCGCCATTGTCAGCGTCAAGATGGCCGAGCCGCAGTTCGAGGGTCAGACCAAGGCCAAGCTCGGCAACACCGAGATGAAGACCTTCGTCCAGAAGGTCGTCAACGACCAGTTGGGCGAGTGGCTCGAGAAGAACCCGGCGGAGGGCAAGGAGATCGCCCGCAAGTCCGTCAATGCCGCAACTGCTCGCATCGCGGCGCGCAAGGCGCGCGACCTGGCCCGTAACCGCAAGGGCCTGCTGGGTGGAGCCGGTATGCCGGGCAAGCTCATCGACTGCTCGAGCCGTGAGCCTGAGGAGTGTGAGGTCTTCATCGTCGAGGGCGACTCCGCCGGCGGTTCCGCGCGACAGGGTCGCGATCCGCGGACCCAGGCGATCCTGCCCATCCGCGGCAAGATCATCAATGTCGAGAAGGCCCGCATCGACAAGGTGCTCCAGAACACCGAGGTCCAGGCACTCATCTCTGCCTTCGGCACTGGCATTCAGGACGAGTTCGACATCAACCGCCTTCGGTACCACAAGGTCGTGTTGATGGCTGACGCCGACGTCGACGGCCAGCACATCCGGACGCTGCTGCTCACGCTGCTCTTCCGGTTCATGAAGCCACTCGTCGAGCAGGGCTACGTCTTCCTCGCGCAGCCACCGCTGTACAAGATCAAGTGGTCACGTGAAGTCGCCGACTTCGCCTACACCGAGCGCGAGCGCGAGGTGCTGATGGAGGCCGGCATGGCGGCGGGCAAGCGCCTGCCGAAGGAAGAGGCCATCCAGCGCTACAAGGGCCTCGGCGAGATGAACGCGGACGAACTGTGGGAGACCACCATGGATCCGGCCCGACGCATCCTGCTCCAGGTCACCATCGACGACGCGGCGCAGGCTGACGAGATGTTCAGCGTGCTCATGGGTGAGGACGTCGAGTCCCGACGCAACTTCATCCAGCAGAACGCCCGCGACGTCCGCTTCCTCGACATCTAGCCGCCACCAGCGGCCGACGAACGTACCAACGAAAGGTGGAGGACCTCCGTGCCTGACGACACCGAGATCGCAGAAGAGATCGATCATGGCCCCCACGGGCGTATCGAGCCCGTCGATCTGCAGACGGAGATGCAGCGGTCCTACCTGGACTACTCGATGTCCGTCATCGTCTCCCGTGCTCTGCCGGATGTCCGCGACGGCCTGAAGCCGGTGCACCGCCGAGTGCTCTACGCGATGTACGACGGTGGCTACCGCCCCGATCGCAACTTCTCCAAGAGCGCCCGCGTCGTCGGCGACGTGATGGGCAGCTACCACCCGCACGGCGACAGTGCGATCTACGACGCACTCGTCCGTCTCGCGCAGCCCTGGTCGCTGCGTTACCCGCTCGTGCAGGGCCAAGGAAACTTCGGCTCACCGGGCAATGACCCGCCCGCAGCACAGCGATACACCGAGTGCCGGATGGCGCCGCTGGCCATGGAGATGGTCCGCGACATCGACGAGGAGACCGTCAACTTCGGTCCCAACTATGACGGTCGCACCCAGGAGCCACTCGTCCTGCCGGCCCGTTTCCCGAACCTGCTCGTCAATGGCAGCTCGGGCATCGCCGTCGGCATGGCCACCAACATTCCCCCGCACAACCTGCGGGAGATCGCGGCGGCCGCGCAGTGGCTGCTCGCCAATCCGGAGGCTGAGCGCGCTGAGCGTCAGGCCGCCCTCATCGAGATCGTCAAGGGTCCCGACTTCCCGACCGGCGCGCTCATCGTGGGCCGCAAGGGCATTGACGATGCCTACCGCACCGGCCGCGGGTCGATCACCATGCGCGCCGTCGTCACGGTCGACGAGGACCAGCGCGGACGTCAGATCCTCGTCGTGACGCAACTGCCGTACCAGGTCAACCCCGACAACCTGCTGCTTCGCATCGCGGAGCTGGTCGGCGACGGCAAGCTGACCGGTATCGCTGACGTTCGCGACGACTCGTCGTCACGTACGGGCATGCGCCTGATCATCGAGCTCAAGCGCGATGCCGTTGCGCAGGTCGTCCTGAACCAGCTGTTCAAGCACACCCAGCTGCAGGACAACTTCGGCGCGAACATGCTGGCCCTCGTCGACGGAGTGCCGCGCACCCTGACCCTCGAGCAGTTCATCCGCTACTGGATCGCCCATCAGATCGAGGTCATCCAGCGGCGTACGACCTACCGCTTGCGCAAGGCCGAGGAGCGCGCGCACATCCTGCGTGGATACCTCAAGGCCCTTGATGCTCTCGACGATGTCATCGCGCTCATCCGCGCGTCGGCAACCGTCGAGGATGCTCGTTCGGGCCTGATGGAGCTGCTCGACATCGACGAGGTGCAGTCCACCGCGATCCTCGACATGCAGCTGCGACGACTGGCTGCCCTCGAGCGTCAGAAGATCATCGACGAGTACGACGATCTGATGACGAAGATCGCCGACTACAACGACATCCTCACCAATGAGCCCCGGCAGCGTTCGATCGTCTCGGAGGAGCTCGCCGAGATCGTCGACAAGTTCGGCGACGAGCGGCGTACTGATTTCGTCGCGTGGGATGGCGATGTCACGGACGAGGACCTCATCGAGGAGCAGGACGTCGTCGTCACGATCACCTCCGGCGGCTACGCCAAGCGCACGAAGTCCGAGCTCTACCGCTCACAGCGCCGTGGTGGCAAGGGCGTCAAGGGTGCGGCGCTTCGCCAGGACGATGTCGTGGAGCACATGTTCGTCAGCACGACGCACCACTGGATCCTGTTCTTCACGAACAAGGGCCGGGTGTACCGCGCGAAGGCGTACCAGCTTCCCGACGCCGGGCGCGATGCCCGTGGGCAGCACGTCGCGAACCTGCTGGCCTTCCAGCCCGACGAGACCATCGCGCAGGTGCTGGCTATTCCGGACTATGCGGCGGCCCCGTCGCTGGTTCTCGCCACCCGCAAGGGCCTGGTCAAGAAGACCCGACTGACGGAGTACGACTCGAACCGCCAGGGCGGCATCATCGCGATCAACCTCGCCGACGATGACGAGCTCATCTCGGCGCGGCTCGTGGCCGACACCGACGACCTGCTGATGTTCTCCCGCAAGGGAATGTCGGCGCGCTTCACCGCCGATGACGACACCCTCCGTCCGATGGGTCGGGCCACCAGTGGGGTCATCGGTATGCGATTCCG
>CAJAKT010000251.1 GCA_903940375.1 uncultured bacterium
CAGCAGAACGCTGGGAACCTCGGTGCCAGCCTCGCTGTCAGCGGTCTTGCCGGTGGCAAGGGCGTCAGCAGCAGCCTGGTCGCCATTGAGCAGCGCCACGGCGAGCGCTGCAGCAGCCTCGGCCTCCTTCTTGACAGCCTTGTACACGGTCATGCACTGAGTGCCGAGCAGCACGCGCTGCAGGCCCTCGTCGGTGGCATCCTGGCCGGTAACGAAGATCTTGCCAGCCTGGCCGTTGCGGTCGAGGACCGCGATGGTGGCACCGCCGAGGCCGTCGTTCGCGGACGCAACGCCCACGAAGTCACCGTTGGCCTTGGTGTACATCTGCTCGAAGATCGTGCCGGCCTTGGTGTTGTCCCAGTCCGGAACGGCCTGATCTGCACTGACGGTGTAGCCAGCCGCCTCGATGGCAGCCTGGTAGCCCTGCTTGAACAGCGTGGCGTTGTTGTCAGTGGGCGAGCCGTTCAGGAGAGCGACGTTGCCCGAGGTGGTGCCTGCATCGGTGAGGCACTTGACGAGACCCTCGCCGATGGTGGTGCCGACGGCTACGTTGTCGAAGGACACGTAGTACTTCGCGCCGCCACCGAGGGTGAGACGGTCGTAGTCGATGACCGGAACGCCAGCGGCGTCGGCCTTCGCGATGACCGCGGCAGCCGACGGGCTGTCGAGGTTGACGATGGCGAGGACGCCACAGCCGCTGGCTAGCATGCCGTCAGCGATGGTGGCGAACTTGGCCTTGTCGCCGTTCGCGTTCTGGATGTCGTACTCGACGCCGGCCGCAGTGAAGGCCTGCTCGAGGAACGGACGGTCTGCGGTCTCCCAGCGAGCCGAGGAAGCGGCGTCGGGCAGGATCACGCAGGCCTTGCCACCGGCAGCGGCAGCAGATGCAGCGGTCGTTGCGGCGGCCGAAGCGGCAGCCGACTCGGCCGGAGCAGCAGCTGAGGACTCACTGCTGGAGGTGGAGCCGCCACAGGCGGCGACGAGCAGCGAGGCGGCCGCGAGGCCGGCTACTGCTCCGAAGATTCTCTTGGACATGCGGTGCTGTCCCTTCCCCGCAGGCTGGCCTGCGATTTTCCTAGGAGGTGAGGTGGAACTGTCGTACCTGGGGATCAGGCGATTCCCAGGATGTGATCGACGACGAGCTGGTCGAGCGCCTCGTTGCCGAACCCTCGTTGTGCGAGAGCCTCGACATCGAAGTGCTCGTCCATCAGTCCGGCCGCGGCTTCCGTTGTGTACGGACCGACGGTCGGCTCCGCGAGCTCAGCGACGCCGGAATACGCCATCGCCTTCGCCACACGGGGATCTTGGTCGAACTCGCGGGCCTTGGCCGCGAGCGCGAGGTAGTTACGGATACAGCCGCGTGCGAAGTCCCACACGCCGGCCGTGTCCTCTGTGCGATACGCATGGGCGTCGAAGTGCTTGACGCCCGAGTAGCCGCTGTTCTCCAGCAGCCGGACCAGGAAGAAGTGGTCCTTGATGCCCTCGGAGCCGAAGCGGAAGTCCTGGTCGAAGCGCCCGATGCGCTGGTCGTTCAGGTCGATGTGGAAGAGCTTGTCCTGCCACAGCGTCTGAGCAACGCCCTGGTAGAAGCTCAGCCCTGACATCGTCTCGTGTGCAACCTCGGGGTTCAGGCCGACCATCTCGTGGTTGTCGAGCGTCGAGATGAACGCAAGGGCATGGCCCACGGTCGGCAGGAAGATGTCGCCTCGAGGCTCATTGGGCTTGGGCTCAAGGGCGAACCGAATCTGGTAGCTCTTGTCCTTGACGTAGCCGGCGAGGAAGTCCAGGGCCTCGGCGTAACGCGAGAGCGCATCGCGCGTGTCCTTGGAGGCGGCCGTCTCGACACCCTCGCGCCCGCCCCAGAAGACGTAGGTCGGTGCACCCAGCTCCGCAGCAACGTCGAGGTTGCGCATGGCCTTCTGGATGGCGAAGCGTCGAACCTGCGGCCAACCATCTTTGGACTCGGTTAGAAAAATATAAATCTCACCGTCACGATCCGTACAAACTGACATCAAGAAAA
>CAJAKT010000252.1 GCA_903940375.1 uncultured bacterium
AGCGCACCCAGCCATGCGACAGGGCGATCGGCACCCCAATGACGACGGCGGCCAGCGGGACGGCGACGAAGATGCCGAGGATCGTCCGAGCGAGTGGTCCGGGCGCGTGAGTCGCAGGTGCAAGGGGCACGGCGGGGGACGTCTCAGTGGCCACGGGCAACCCTCTGCGGTCAGTGGTGCCGAGGCACGAATGTCAGGTGCTGAACGGTAACAGCGTGTTCGTGATTTCCGATCATCAGTGCGGTGAATCAGGCGATTCGGCCGGCGACGTGCGGGCATTCTCGGAAAGGATGGCGAGGAATGCGTCCGCGGCAAGGGGGCGCGAAAGCAGGTACCCCTGACCGAAGTCGCATGACGCGGCGGCGAGCAGATCTCGCTGGGCCTGTGTCTCGATGCCTTCGGCAATGACGCGCAAGCTGAGTTTGTGGGCCATCTCGATGATGGCCTCGCACAGTGCGAGGTTCTCACTGTTGGTGGCTATGCCATTGACGAATGACTGATCGATCTTCAGGTAGTCGACATCGAGTCCCTGAAGGTAGGAGAGCGAGGAGTAGCCGGTGCCGAAGTCGTCAACGGCGATTTGGATACCGGCACTCCGGTAGGCATCGAGATTCGTGGCGACGGTCTCGCTCCTGTCGAGCAGCAGGCCTTCGGTGATCTCGACGACGAGTGCCGACCCGGGGACGTCCTGGTCGAGCATGAGCTGGAGCCGGCGCTCGTGAAGTCCGTTGTCGTCGGCCACCTCGACGGGCGACATGTTGAAGCCGATCTCGAAGTCCGGAACAAGACCCCGGGCCGTGACTGCCATGGAGAGCACCTCGTTGAACACCCAGTCACCGATGTCCTTGATCAGCCCGGACTTCTCTGCGATCGGGATGAAGTAGTCCGGCCCGATCGGTCCGCGCTCGGGATGCTCCCAGCGGACGAGTGCCTCGCCCTTGACGATCCGACCAGTGGGGATGTCGATGATCGGCTGGAACACCAGGTGCAGGTCGCCGTCCGGGATCGCGCGGCGCAGGTCATCGGTCAGCTGGGCCCGCTCGAGAGCGTCAACCTGCATCGCCGCTGTGAAATAGCGATGTCGGTTGCGGCCGTGCTCCTTCGCCACGCGCATCGCCTGGTTCGTCGTTATGAGCAGGTTCGCCGCATCAGGCGCGTCGTCCGGGAAGACAGAGACACCGGCACTGCCGGTGCAGTGCACCTCACGTGTGCCGAGGATGAACGGCTGCGCGAGGGTGGAGACCACCTGGGCGGCGATTCGCTCGATGGTGGCGCTGTCGGTGGTGTCACACAGCAGGACGGCGAACTCATCGCCACCGAGTCGGGCGACGGTCTCGGTCTCGGGCACGACGGCCCGCAGGCGAGCTGCTGCCTCCTTGAGGACCAGGTCGCCTGTGCGGTGCCCGAGGGTCTCGTTGATGTCGCGGAACTCGTCGATACTCACGGCGATGAGGGCAACCCGTTCATCCGTCAGGCGCGCCCGTTCGACGGCCTGGGTGAGCCGGTCCCCGAGGACCTGGCGGTTGGGCAGGCCGGTGGCGAGATCGTCCTGCAGACTGTTCTGACTGCTGACGATCGCAACGAAGTGACTGAGCGCACCCGCATCACCCCGCACCGCGGTGACGGCGACGGCCTGCGTCGCGACCCGACCATCGTGCAGTCGGCTGACGACTTCGCCTCGCCAGAAGTCGTGCCGGTCGAGGCTCGTATGCATCTCCTGGTAGACCGCATCCGGGGTGAGGTCGGAACCGAGCGCCTCAAGGGTGCGGCCCCGCACATCGTCGATCGTGTAGCCGGTGAGCGCCGTGAAGCCGGGATTGACCTCGGCAATGAGCGTGTCCTGGTCCATGATCACCACCCCGTCGTGGGTGGACTCGTACACGCTGGCACTCACGCGCAAGCGGTCCTGGGCCGCCATCTCGCTGGTCACGTCCGTGATGAACCCGTGCCACAACGTGCCGCCATCGGTGTCGGGATCCGGGACGGCTTCAGTGAGATACCAGCGCTCTGCCCCTTCTCTGTTGCGCATGCGCAGCTGCTGGTGCCAGGGCTCGTCAGCCGAGGCGGCCTCGTCCAGAGCGGTCCTGAGCCTTTCCGCGTCAGCTTCGACAACGCGCGACAGCAGGGGATAGGCGTCGACCTTGACCTCGTCCGGGGTGACGCCGAACATCTGCTCAATGCCCTGGCTGACGTAGGGGAACGAGCTCCGGCCATCTGGAGTGACCCGCATCTCGTAGAGCATCCCGGGCACACGTTCGGAGAGGCGTGACAGCCGTTTTGACAGCTGTCGGCGGCGCTGGATGGCGATGATGAGGGCGAGGACCAGAAGCGCCACGAGAATGGTCAGCGAATAGCCGACGATGCGGATGCTGCGGGTACTCGGCGAGCTGACCGGCATGGCAGCCACTCCTGCCTGCCAGGTAGCTCCAAGCAGGCGGACGTTCACGACGGTGGCGGCATCGCCGAACGCTTGCGGGCTTCCCCAGAACGGCGGGCCGGCATCGCCGTTGGCGTCGATCGCGCGCACGCCAGCCGAGCCGCTCTGGATCCCTGCCTCCGCTGCTGCCTTCAGAAAGGCGTCAGAGTCGATCACGGTGCTGACCATCCCCCAGTAGCCCTTGCCCGGGATGGTGACGGGCAGGCGGAAGGCGAGCCCCCTGCCTCCCTGGACGAGGTTGATCGGTCCGACCAGTGACGCCTCGCCACTCGCGATGATGGCCTGGATAGCGGGCCACTGCTCGGCATTGTCGGGATAGTTCAGGCCCAGCGCTGCCTCGTTCCCCGCCAAGGGGGCGATGTACTCGATGCGGTTGTCGGGGGCGATTGCGATGGACCGCACATAGGGGAGAAGTCCCGTCAGGCCGGCGAGGAAGGCGTCCATCTCCCGTGGCGTGAGAATCCCGTCGTGGGCGAGGACATAGGCATTGAGGACGCGTCCGGCGAAGTACGTCGCCTCGAGGCCGGTCGCGAGGCGCTCGCCGAAGTGGACGGCCTCGTTCGTCGCCAGCACGACCGCCTCATCGTGACGTTGGGCGTCGTCAGCCTGGACTCGCCATTCCGTAGCGGCGATGCCGGCTATCAGGACGATGAGCGGGAGCGCCCAGCGAAGCCGCATGCTTCGGCGGCTGAGACCGTTCACGGTACCTGCCTTCCCGACCATGCGTGCGTGGGCTGAGCGTAGTCGGAGATCGAACGGTGGTGGGCGCGTCACCCTACGATCAGCAGATGCAGACACGGACCTCGGCGTGACCTTCTGGGATACCGCCGCGATCTACGGGGCCGGCGGCTGCTGACACATGACCGATTCGACGCTCGCCACTCCTGAGCAGCTGCAGGCTGCCGCCGCCTCCGTCCTCGCTGGCATCGCCGGCCCGGGCGCGACCGTGCGACCCGACCAGCTCGCCGCTGCCACCGCACTGGCATGCGAAGGTCGGCGGGCGCTGGTCGTCCAGGCCACCGGATGGGGCAAGTCGGCCGTGTACTGGATGGCGACGAAGGCGCTACGGGATGCCGGAGCGGGGCCGACCCTCGTCGTCTCGCCGCTGCTCGCGCTGATGCGCGATCAGGTGAGCGCGGCAGAGAAGTCAGGGTTGCGGGCGGCCACCCTCAACTCGTCGAACTTCAGTGACTGGCCCGCGATCCAGGCCGATCTGCGCGCGGGAAACCTCGACGTCCTGCTGACCAGCCCCGAACGTCTCGCCAACCCGACCTTCGCGCGCGATGTGCTGCCCGACCTGCTGGCGCAGCTGGGCATGCTCGTCATCGACGAGGCGCACTGCGTCTCGAGCTGGGGCCATGACTTCCGGCCCGACTACCGGCGACTGGCCACCGTCCTCGTCCAACGCCCCGACCTCCCGGTCCTCGCGACGACGGCAACGGCGAACACCCGCGTCAGCGATGACGTCGCCGAGCAGCTGGGGTCCGACACACTCGTCCTGCGTGGCCCGCTTGCACGGGCATCCCTGCACCTGACGGTTCTTCCGCGACTCGGTGAGGTCGAGGCATTCGCATGGGTCGACGAGCACCTCGATCGGCTGCCCGGCTCCGGGATCGTGTACGTGCCGACAGTGAAGATGGCCACGGAGTTGTCGGCCTATCTCATCGAGCGCGGCCACGTCGTGCGGGCGTATCACGGTCAGCTCATGACCGATGA
>CAJAKT010000253.1 GCA_903940375.1 uncultured bacterium
GCTTGCGGGGCTGGTGTTCTTCCTGCTGCTGCTTGAGTGGATGCGCGTCATCGGTCTGGATGCCTGGGTGCTGCTCGCGCTGCTGTGCGCATCGTGGATCACCCTGCTGGGGGCCGCCACCGCCCTCGTCACCCGACTGCCAGCCGCTCCTGTGTGGATTGCGTCGGTATGGGTGCTCGAGGAGACGATACGGGGGCGCATCCCCTTCGGCGGCTTTCCCTGGGGCAATCTCGCCTTCGCACAGCCGGACGTGATGCTGGCCGAGTGGGCGCGAGTCGGTGGTACACCGCTCGTCACCTTCCTGGTCGCCCTCATCGGATCGGCACTCGTGCCCGTCGCCATATCCGTCCGCCGGCGTGAGATCCGGCCTGCCGCCGCCTGGCTGGCCGTCGTGATCGCCGTAAGCGTGCTGCCCCTTGCGCTGCCCACGACCGATGGCGGTGATCTCGTCGGAGGCCCGGCTGAGGCGACCATCGCGCTCGTGCAGGGCGGCACCCCCCAGACGGGGATGGGTGCCATGGACGTGCGTCGCGCCGTCCTCGACAACCACGTCGCCCAGACCATGCTGCTGGCGGCTGCGATCAACTCGGGTGACCAGCCACGTCCGGCGTTCGTGCTCTGGCCCGAGAATGCCTCCGATATCGATCCCTTCGCGGACGCTGACGCGGCGGATGCGATCAGCGCTGCGGCGAAGGCGGTCGGCGCACCCATCCTGGTCGGAGCGGTGACCTCGGTTCCCGGCAACCCCGATGGCGTGTGGAATGTGGGGATCGTCTGGGATCCGGATGCCGGGCCGACGCAGATGTACATCAAGACCCATCCGGTGCCCTTCGGCGAGTACATCCCCTTCCGTGACCTCGTCGCCAGCCTGATCGGGCGCTTCGACCGCGTGCCACGCGACTTCATCCCCGGCACGGAGCCAGGCAACCTCGAGATCGGTGGCGTCGCCGTCGGCAACGTCATCTGCTTCGAGATCGCCTACGGCGAGGTGGTCGATGCCGTCGTTGATGGCGGCGCGCGCGTTCTCACCGTGCAGACGAACAACGCGACCTACGGCGATACGTCACAGCCGGCTCAGCAGCTCGGCATCGAGCGGATGCGGGCCATCGAGTCGGGGAGATCACTTCTCGTCGCCTCGACATCGGGTATCTCTGCCGTCGTGACGTCGGCTGGCGGCATCGAGCAGAGCCTCGACGAGGGGGTGCAGGGCTGGCTGATGGCAGACGTCCCTCTGCGCGGCGAGCAGACACTGGCCACGCGAGCCGGCCACCTTCTCGAATTCCTCCTGTGCCTGGTCGCCGTGGCCGCGATCCTCCTCGGTGCGTCGTGGTCGCGTGTCAGTCGCCGCCGTGGCATCACCTAGGCTGGCGACGTGAGTGCCTCGTCCTTCGCAGACCTCGGTCGCATTGTGGTCATCATTCCGACCTTCAACGAGCTCGAAAACCTGCCGGTGATCGTCGGGCGTGTGCGTCAGTCGGTCCCGGAGGCGCACATCCTCGTCGCCGACGACAACTCCCCAGACGGAACCGGTCGCGTTGCGGACGAGATCGCCGCGTCCGATGATCAGGTGCACGTCATGCACCGGCTCGGCAAGGAGGGCCTCGGCGCTGCCTATCTGGCCGGTTTCGCGTGGGCGCTTCAGGAGGGCTACGACGTCGTTGTCGAGATGGATGCCGACGGGTCGCATCAGCCGGAACAACTGCCGCGCCTCCTTGTTGCGTTGCGCGATGCGGACCTGGTCCTGGGTTCGCGATGGGTCTCGGGTGGAGCCACGGAGAACTGGCCGACGAGCCGCCGGTTCATCTCGCAGGGTGGCAGCGCCTACACCCGCATGATGCTTGGCGTGCCCCTGCGCGATGTCACGGGCGGTTACCGGGCCTTCCGCGCGGACACCCTCCGCGGGCTCGACCTGCACGAGGTGGCATCACAGGGTTACTGCTTCCAGATCGACCTTGCCTGGCGCGCCCTGCAGCGGGGCATGCGCGTCCGCGAGGTGCCGATCACCTTCGTGGAGCGCACGCAGGGCGCGAGCAAGATGAGCCGCAAGATCGTCGCCGAGGCGCTGTGGCGCGTCACCGCCTGGGGAGTCGATGACAAGGTGACGCGGATTCGACGACGCGCGCATGCACGCCGGGCGACCACGGGTAACACCGAGCGATGAGTTTCCGCACACGGCTGCTGGTCTTCGGCTATCCGCTGCTCGAGGTGGCGACAGCCTATGGCGTTGCCATGTGGATCGGCTGGGGCTGGATGCTCCTGCTGATCCTGATCGGCTTCCCGATCGGCTTCGCCATCATGCGGAATGCAGGCGACGCTGCGATGCGCGATCTCCAGCAGGCCACCGCTGCCGGACGCGAACCCGACTCCGGCAGGCACGCCCTGGCCTTCGTTGGCGGGCTGCTGGTTGCCATTCCTGGCTTCTGGTCCGACCTGGTCGGGCTGCTGCTTGTCATCCCGCCCACGCAGCGGCTCTTCCGCCAGAGTGCACGAACATGGCTGTCGTCACGATTCACGATGGTGCGGATGCCGGGCGTTCACTACCCGGGCGGAGGCGACGTGATCCAGGGGACCGTGATCCACACTGACCAGCCCCCGAATAGCCGTCCGGAGGCTGGTCCGCGCGAGATCAGCTAGGCGGACTTGCGTAGCGCAGCGGCCTGCGTGCCACGGGTCTCGTGCAGCAGGGCCAGTCGCTCCTCGAGCAGGACCTCGAGGTCGGCGATGGTCCGACGCTCCAGCAGCATGTCCCAGTGAGTGCGGACATGCCTGGTCGGCTTGGCCTCGGGCGCCTCGGTATCCGGTCGCGTGGCGAGGCGTCCGCAGCGGCAGCTCCACTCGAACGGAATCTCCTCCGCCTCGACCGAGAAGGGCACCACCGTGCGGTGGCCCTCTGAGCAGGCATACGAGATGTTCAGGCGCTCGGCTGGGGCGATACGGGCATCGGATTCGTAACTCAGGGCACCAAGCCGGGTGCCGCGCATCGATTCACTCATGGTCTGTCCCTTCGAGCCGTCACTAGCGATGACACTTCTGACGCTTCTGGTATTCCCCGGGTTCCATCTCCGTAAACTCCGTCACCAGGGTTATCGGTCCGGTAGGCACCATTCTGCGTCCGATATGTGCACATTGGATACGGCCCACGTAAGGCCCAGGTAAGGCGTCTGCGACGGCCGGCACATAACTCACAGGGTAGGGCACAATGGACAAATGCCGCGAGTGATAGCGCGTGCGCGAGCAGGCCTCATCGGGCTGGTCGTCGCGGGGGTCGCACTGGCCGGCACCGTGACCCCGGCCAGTGCGGTCTCGGGGGACTGGCGCACTCGAATGCTGTCCCGGGTCAACGCCGTGCGCGCCCTGGCCGGGGTGCCGGCCCTCACCAGCTGCCCGGCCCTGACGTCTTCAGCCCAGCGGTATTCGGCGCTCATGGCCCGCACGGACACCTTCGGCCACATCGGGCCCGATGGCCGCGGACCAGGGGAGCGGATCACCAGTGCCGGCTACCGATGGACCCTTGCCGGCGAGAACCTTGCCGGCGGTCAGCACACGGTCTACGAGGTGATGCAGGGCTGGCGCGGCTCCGCGAGCCACCTGGCCACCATGACCAACGCGGCCTTCACGCACGTGGGCTTCGGGTACGCGTCGGACCCTACGAGCCCATACATCAGGTACTGGGTTCAGGACTACGCCTCGGGCCGCTGCTGACCCGGGAGAAATCGGCAATGACGGCCCCCATCCCCACGATGTTCACCCGTTTGTCCCGGAGTCCGGGAGAAACGGGTGAACATGGGCCTGCTGACCCGTGCTACTGCCGATTTCTCCCCGTCCTGGTGGGCGTGCGCGGAGCGGCCCGCGGACTCGCAGGTCCGGTCGCCCAGGCTGGGTCAGTCGGTGCCGGACTCCATGGCGGCGCGATCGAGGCTCTCCACCTCATCCTCCTCGATCGAGCTCTCCGGTGGCATGGCCGCGATCGCCGCCGCGCCGCCCGGCGTGAGCTCGCCGATCAGGCGGGCCTGCCCGGCAAGGAGCTGGCCCTGAGACGCGTACAGCTCGAGCTTGGCGCGTGAGTCGGCGATATCGAGATTGCGCATCGTCAGCTGCCCGATGCGATCAACAGGTCCGAACGCGGCATCCTCCGTGCGCTCCATCGA